>CANRHK010000081.1 GCA_947630395.1 uncultured Oscillospiraceae bacterium | reverse complement strand
GAGCGCTACCGCACCGGCGTGCGCCTGTCCAACCCTATGCTGTGGGACATCAAGCGGGTGTACCCCAAGGAGTTCAAGGTGGGCAAGTACGCCCTGGAGCAGATCCGGCGGCAGTTCGGCGTGGAGATGTGGGAGGACGAGGCGGCCTTTCTGGCCTACCACTTCATCACTGCCCAGCTGGACAGCATGCCCGCCGGGGCCTCCCCGGACGCCCTGGTGAAGCTGGTGGGCGATGTGGTGAACCTGGTCCAGGATCTGTTCCAGATCAAGCTGAACGAGGAGGACTGGAACTACCAGCGTTTCCTCACCCATCTGAAATTCTTCGCCAACCGGGTGGTGGTCCACCAGACCTACGGCGAGGACAACGACGAGGAGCTCTACGAGGACATCCGCCGCCGCTATCCCCACGTCTACCGCTGCGTGCAGCGGATTTCCGAGCATATTCTCAGGGAGTATTCCTACACCATACCGGAGGAGGAGCAGCTCTATCTCATGATCCACATCGAGCGCGTCACCCGCCGGTACCGCCGCTCCGGATCGGGAGCGCAATGACCGCCGTACCGGGGTTGTGACCTTGAGGGGGCATGGCCTTGATAGGGCAAGACCTGGAGGGGGCTTCCCGCATCCGGTCCCGCGCGGGAACGCTCCCCCAGGCCCTGCATGTTATCCGTATGACCTGGGCATCCGCCCTGTCATAAATATCAACAAACCGGAGGTAAGAAAATGGCATTGGACTATGTCGAGACCTCGAAAAAGATCATCGAGGGCGTCGGCGGCGCCGGCAACATCGCCAGCGCCACCCACTGCATGACCCGCCTGCGCCTGGTCCTGGTGGACGAGAGCAAGGCGGACGACAAGAAGGTTGGAAAGATCAAGGGCGTGAAGAGCGTCATCCGCCAGGGCGGCCAGTATCAGGTCGTCATCGGAAACGAGGTCTCCAACCTCTTTAAGGAATTCAAGACCATGGGCAATTTCGGCGGCGAGGGCGCCAAGCCGGCCGCGAAGAAACCCACCGGCAACCCCATTCAGCGTCTCTTCGGCTTTGTTTCCGGCTGTATGACCCCGCTGCTGCCCGCCATGCTGGGCTGTGGTATGCTGAAGGTGGTCCTGACCCTGCTGACCACCTTCGCCGGCATGGATGCCGAGGGCTCCACCTACACGCTGCTGTACGCTTTCGCGGACTGCTTCTTCACGTTCCTGCCCATCTATCTGGGCTACACCATTGCCAAGAAGATGGACGGCTCCCCCGTCCTGTTTATGACCATCGGCGCGGCCCTGTGCTACCCCAACCTCATCACCCTGATGGGCGGCGGCCTGACCGAGCTGGGCACTTTTCTGGGTATGCCCTGCACCTATCTCTTTGGCATTCCTGTCATCTGCGCCACCTACACCTCCTCGGTGCTGCCCATGCTGCTGATGGCCCCCGTGATGAAGTGGGCGGAGGGCTTCGCGGACAGGGTCTCCCCCAACGTCCTGAAGTCCTTCCTCAAGCCCCTGCTGTTCCTTATTATCTGCGTCCCCTGCTCCCTGTACGTACTGGGCCCCATCGGCAACGTCCTCGGTAATGGGCTGTCCGGCGTGTTCATGAAGATGTACAATGCGGTGCCTTGGCTGACTGTCGGCGTGCTGTCCGCCCTCATGCCGTTCATCGTCATGACCGGTATGCACTACGCCCTGGTCCCGCTGGCCATGAACAACATGGCCACCCTGGGCTTCGACGTCATCGTCCTGGTCACCATGTTCTGCTCCAACCTGGCCCAGGGCGGCGCCGCCTTCGGCGTTGCCGTCAAGTCCAAGAACACGGAGACCCGCTCGGAAGGCATTGCCTGCGGCATCTCCGCTTTCGTGGCCGGCGTCACCGAGCCCGCCATGTATGGCATCAACCTGCGCTACATGACCCCACTGATCGGCGCCGTGGCTGGCGCCGCCGTGGGCGGTCTGTTCTGCGGCTTCACCAATGTCCGTGGCTACACCATGGGCGGTTCCCCCTCCATCCTGTCCCTCATCACCTTCATCGGCGGCGAGGGCAACCCTCTGCACAGCGTCATCTTCGGCGCCATCGCCGCGGCCATCGTCATGGCCATCTCCTTCGCCCTGACCTTCATTCTCTTCAAGGAGCCTGTTGAGGAGGACGACGAGGAGGAGGCTCCCGCCCCCGCTCCCGCCGCCGGGGCCCCCAAGTCCCTGGTGGAGAAGCTGATTGTCTCCTCCCCCCTCACCGGCGAGGTGGTCCCCCTCAAGGACGTGCCTGACGAGGTCTTCGCCTCCGGCACCCTGGGCGAGGGTGTGGGCGTCATCCCCACCGTGGGCAAGGTGATCGCCCCCTGCGACGGCGAGATCTCCGCCACCATGGACACCAAGCACGCGGTGGGCATCAGCGCCGAGAGCGGCCTGGAGCTTCTCATCCACGTGGGCCTCAACACCGTGGAGTTGGGGGGCAAGCACTTCACCTGCAATGTCTCCGAGGGTGACAAGGTCAAGAAGGGGGATGTGCTCCTGGAGTTTGACATTGACGCCATCAAGGCCGCCGGATACAAAATGCACACTCCGGTGCTGGTGACCAACGCCGAGGACTATGTTTCCGTCCTGGCCGCCGCCTCCGGCAAGGTGAAGGCCGGCGACGATCTCATCAGCGTGGTGTAATGCCTGGGGAAACGCTCTCCTCTCCCGCCCAATTATGATATGCTTGGGCATGCATCATCTTCCATCAGCGATAGGGGCGGCGGTCCGCCGCCTCTATCGCGCCATTATTTTGAAATGAGGTCTTGAATACTATGTCTGTTTTACGTAAGGATTTCCTGTGGGGCGGGGCCACCGCCGCCAACCAGTTTGAGGGCGCCTGGGACGTGGACGGCAAGGGCCCGTCCGTGCCCGATATGTGCACCAACGGCTCCCACACCAGTCCTAAGTGGGTCACCACCGCCGTCCGCCCCGACCGGCTGTACCCCTCCCACGAGGCCATCGACTTCTACCACCACTACGAGGAGGACATTGCCCTCTTCGCGGAGATGGGATTCAAGTGCTTCCGCATGTCCATCAACTGGACCCGCATTTTCCCCACCGGCATGGAGGAGGAACCCAACGAGAAGGGCCTGGAATTCTACGACAAGGTGTTCGACTGCTGCAAGCGGCACGGCATCGAGCCCCTGGTGACCATCTCCCACTACGAGCTGCCCTACGCCCTGGTGGAGCGGTACAACGGCTGGGAGGGCCGTGAGGTCATCGACTGCTATGTCCGCTACTGCAAGACCATCTTCCAGCGGTATAAGGACAAGGTGAAATACTGGCTCACCTTCAACGAGATCAACTCCGGCACCATGGCCATGGGCGACACCCTCTGCACCGGCATCATCAAGGGCTATGAGGGCCCGGTCACCGGGACCGTCAACAAGGACCAGACCCGCTTCCAGGCGCTGCACCACATGTTCGTGGCCTCCGCCATTGTGGTGAAGTACGCCCACGAGCACTACCCTCAGTTCCAGCTGGGCAACATGATCTGCTTTGTTACCTCCTACGCCTACACCTGCAACCCCACGGACATTCTGAAGAATCAGGCCCAGATGCGGCGGATGAACTGGTACTGCTCCGACGTTCAGGTCCGGGGCGAGTATCCCGCCTACGCCAAGAGGCTCTGGGAGGAGAACGGCGTGGCGCTGAAGATGGAGCCCGGCGATCTGGAGATCCTCAAGGAGGGCACCGTCGATTTCTACACCTTCTCCTACTACATGAGCAACTGCACCAGCGCCGACCCCCAGGCGGCCCAGACCTCCGGCAACCTGGCCGGCGGCGCCAAGAACCCCTATCTGCCCGCCTCCGACTGGGGCTGGCAAATCGACCCCCAGGGCCTGCGCTACACCCTTAACGAGATCTACGACCGCTACCGCATCCCCCTGATGGTGGTGGAGAACGGCCTGGGTGCCCGGGATGAGATCGAGCCCGACGGCAGTATCAACGACGACTACCGCATCGACTATCTGCGCCAGCACATTGAGCAGATGATCGAGGCGGTGAAGGACGGCGTGGATCTGATGGGCTACACCCCCTGGGGCTGCATCGACCTGGTGTCCGCCTCCACCGGCGAGATGGCCAAGCGCTATGGCTTCATCTACGTGGAGAAGTACGACGACGGCACCGGCAGCCTGGCCCGCCGGAAGAAGAAGTCCTTCGACTGGTATAAGAAGGTCATCGCCACCAACGGGGAGGATCTGGCCTAAAAATAGTGGCTGGAAAGAGGAAACTTCCCTTTTTTGACAGGCTGAGCGCCCCCGTGCCGTGAGGCACGGGGGCGCTTGATTGTCACATTCATAGCTCAAAGTTCACCGTGTACGACTCGTCAATGAGCAGATAGTTCTGGCGATGCAGCCGGCACTGGCGAAGGGCCTCCCGGTTTTCCGCCATCAGCCGCTCCATGGTGCAGCCCGTATCGTCCAGCCGTGTTTCAATGACATTGGCGTAGCGCCTGATGCTGTCAAAGTGATGCCGGATATAGTCCCCGCTCATGACCAGGCAGACGTATCTGATGTGGGACAGATACGCGCCATCGAAATCCTTCTCCCAGTCATAGGGGATATAGCAGCCCTCCACAATAAGATTCTGCCGGTTTTCAATAGCGGTTTTGACGATCTCCCGGGCGATAGGCCAGAGATACGCCGTCAGCTCACCGTCGTCCGAGGGCGTGAGCCGGGTCTGTCCCGAGCGGATCAACCCCATTTTCAGGTGGTCCAGGGACAGATACGGGTAGCCGTATTTTTCCAGAAGGCGCTGGGCCAACTGGGTCTTGCCCGTGTGGGAAGCCCCCGCGATGACAACAACCATGCCGCTTCTCCTGCCCGCGGCGGGTTACTGCTCCAGCACCTGGGCCACAAAGCTCTCCACGCCCACCCGGTCCAGGAACAGGCCGAACCGCTCGCCGGGCTTGCCCTGATCCTTCCAGAGCGTCAGCGTCCGCTCCAGGATGCGGAGCAGCTCCTCCTTAGTGTAGACCCCCTCCAGGGGCGTGGCAATCCGCTGGTGTTTGCCCCAGATGCCGCCCAGCATGATCCTGTATCCTGCGGCCTTCTCCTCCACGGCGTGGAAGGGGCAGGCGTCGATGCACTTGCCGCAGTTGGTGCACTTCTCACTCCGGCACACCATTCTGCCGTCCTCGCCCTGGGAGCAGATCTTCATGGGGCAGCTGGCGGCCACGTTGCACTTCTTGCAGCTCCTACACTTGTCCACGTCATAGGACGGCACCCGCTGGCCCATGACACCGAAGTCGTTGAGGGCGGGCTTGATGCAGTTGTTGGGGCAGCCGCCCACGCCGATCTTGAACTTGTGGGGCAGCGTCACGTCGTACCAGCCCTTGTAGAACTTCTCGTGGAGCTCCCGGGCCAGGCCCTGG
Organism: uncultured Oscillospiraceae bacterium; assembly: GCA_947630395.1. GTDB lineage: Bacteria > Bacillota > Clostridia > Oscillospirales > Oscillospiraceae > Pelethomonas. Next base: position 4,399 of record CANRHK010000081.1, on the reverse strand, counting down.
GTGTCGATAAGGCCGTGGACGCACACCGTGCCCTTGCAGGGCACAATGGGCCGCACCCGATTGCCGGTGCCGCCGGTGTACAGGCCGTGCGCCTCCAGAAACGCGCACAGGGGCTCGATGTTCTCATAGGGGATCCCCTGGATCTCCGTGGTCATGCGGACGGTCATAGCCACGCTGCCGCTGCCGAAGCGTCCGGCGGCCTCGGCCAGGGCAGTGAGCTGATCCGACGTCAGCGTGCTGTCCTCGGTGATGACCCGGGCGATAAAGGTCTCCTTGTCCCGGTTCAGGATGATCCCCCGGCCCTTGAGGGCCTTTTTCTCCTCTGCTGTAATCTTCAGCATATGTAACCTCCCTGCTTGTAATGATGAAATGCACCGCCGGGCCGTTTTAGGCCCGCCCGGCCTGATTTCGTCATTGTACTACATTTCTCCGCTTTTCGCAAGAACCTGTGCGGAGAAACCGGCGGCCCCTCCCGCCACCGGGCGCCGCGTCAGTTCCTTGCAAAGCCGGTCCCGGTGCCGATTCTGACCCGCAGCTTCTCGGCAATCGTCTGACGGCGCCCCGCCCCGGCCTCCGCCTCCGGCAGGGCCGCCGCAAGGCGGCAAAAAGCGGTCTCAGGGCAGACTGAGGGGCGCTCCCGCCGGGAGCGCCCCTCAGTCTGCCCTGTCTGCCGCTTACAGCAGTACCGCCAGAAGCCACACCAGTCCGCCAAGGGCGGCCGCGGCTCCCAAAAGCCACCCCCAGCGGGGAATCCGCCGCCAAAGGGGAGGCCGTATGGTCTGGTTGGCCGTATAACCCCTGGCGATGCGGCAGGCCTCGCCCAGCACCTGCTGGGGCGTGACCCCCTCCTGGGAAAAGACGTCGTTTTTTACGATGAAGATGGCCTGCTCAAACAGCTTCGGATCGGGGGAATCGACAACAATGACACGGCGGGAGGTACCTTTTACCAAGAGACACCGCTCCTTTCAAACTCTCAGAATATGGACATTCGCGCTATTTCCAGTGTTTCCCGGCAGAGGGCGGATTATACCTGCCGCTTGTCCGGATTTTTGGGCGGCAGATAGAGGCACAGGGCGCTGCAATCATCGTCGCCCTTCCGGCGCTGGCGGGCCTCCTTGAGCACCAGGGACACCAGCACCTTGGGGTCCTCCCCCTGCCAACCGGCCAGCAGATTTTGCAGCCACTGGTCGTCCAGGCTGTCCGCCACGCCGTCGCTGATCATCAGGATAAAGGAGCCCTCCTCCGCGGGGAAGGTAGAGGCGGAGGGGATGCTGTCCGTGGCCTGGAGGCCCGCCGGGAGGGCGCTGCCGGTGAGGCGGCGGACGGCGCCCCGGCGTTTGATGTAGGTGGGGGCCGCGCCGTACTTGTAGAGGGAGGCCTGTCCGGTGGCCGGGTCCAGGGCCAGCAGGTCGATGGTGGTGAAGGTGCCGTTCTCGTCGCTGCGGAGGGTCAGAGCGGCGTTCAGGGTCTTCAAGGCCGGCTTTGCGTCGATGCCCGCCTTCAAAAACTGCTCCATGAGCCGGAGGGCCAGCTGACTCTCCCGCTGGGCCTCCCGGCCGCTGCCCATGCCGTCGGAGAGCAGCAGATACAGCAGGTTCCCGCCCCGGAAGTAGGTGACGCTGTCGCCGCAGAGCCGCTCCCCGGACTTGGGCACGGCGGCCATGGCCACGTCGTACTGAAAGTTTTTTCCGGCGGCGGGGAGGGGGGCGGCAGGGGCGGCCATAGTCTGGGCCACCAGCTCCCCCAGCTGGGCGTACTGCCCCCGGGTCTTGGCCCGCTCCCGCTCCAGCTGCCGCCGGTACTGCCGCCGCAGCAGCAGGGCGGTGACCTCCGTGTTGATGGCGGAGAGAAGCTGGGGGAAGTGGATGCACCGGCTGGCGAAGTAGGAGGCGAAGTCGGAGGCCTCCGCCCGCCCCCGCTCCATGAGGGTGGGGGTGGCGTCGTTGAAGGCGTTGAAGGTGGAGACATACTCCTTGTTCCAGCACACGTCCTTCATGGCGCAGCCTCGGCACACCACCTCCGCCGCCCGGTCGAAGATGACGGCGGGATTCTCCTCCTTCTTGGGCGGCGGCGTGCCGAAGCTCTCATAGAGGGAGCGCAGGGCCTGGGCGCTGAGCCGCAGCCGCTGGCGGAGATTCTCCTGTGTCCTGCTCGCTTTCCGCCGGGGGAGGTAGGCCTGACGCAGCAGCAGGGCGCAGTAGTGGCAGAGGAAGCCCGCCAGGACCGTGCAGGCCGTGAGCCGCAGAAAGCCCGCCCAGGTGATCCCCAGCTGGAGGGTGTAGGCCAGCTCCACCGCCAAAGTGGTGCCGGCGGCCACCAGGGGCCGGAACAGGGGGTGCTGGGCCCATGTGATGTCCCGGAAGGCGGAGAGAATGGTGACGATAAGCACCAATATGCCGCAGCACCGCAGGGCCGGGGCGAAGGGAAGAAACACAAACGCCCCCGCGATCGCTCCGGCCAGGGCTGCCAGGGAGGTTTTTCCCGTCCTGCACGCGGCCACAAAGCCCGCCGTCAGGGGCGCGCGCCCGTCCAGGCAGCACCCGGCGGTGAGAAAGCCCAGAGCTCCATATCCGGCCAGACGCAGGAGCTGAGCCCTGTCGGACTGCTCCAGAGTGATACCGGGAAATTTCATAGCATGTCCCCCTCTGATACATGGTCTCGAGGGCCATTGTACCAGAGGGGGACGAAGAAGCCTGTCGGGAAATGCGGCGGGGAATGGGAGCGGAGGACCGGGACGGACAGCTCTGTCCGTTCCGGTCTTTGAGCCGGGTGTATCCCGCAATCAGCGGGCCGCCTCCACAAAGGCGGCAAAGAGCCTCCGCCGGTTTTCGTCCGTCCCGGGGAAGAGCTCTGGGTGCCACTGGACGGCCCACACGAATTTTTTCTCCGGCATGTACACGGCCTCCACGACACCGTCCTCCGCCCAGGCTGTGGCCGAAAGGCCGGGGGCCAGATCCAGCACAGCCTGGTGGTGGTGGCTGTTGACGCCCAATTCATCGCACCCCAGCAACTCCCGAAGGGGGGATCCGGCCAGGATGGCGGCGCTGTGGATGGGCCTGCCGTAGGGCGGCTCCATACGGTGGCACACGTCGGAGGGAAGCTGGGTGGGCAAATCCTGGTACAGGGTGCCGCCCAGTCCCACGTTGATGACCTGGATGCCCCGGCAGATGCCCATGATCGCCTTGTCCGCGGCCAGGGCCAGATCCAGCAGGCCCAGCTCCATGCTGTCCCGCCTGGGGCGGATCTGGCCGCACGCCGGAAGCACCTCCTGGCCGTACAGCGCCGGGGCGACGTCCGGCCCGCCGGTAAAGAGGAACCCGTCGCAGATATCCGCCAGCCGCTCCAGGGCTGCTTTGCCGTCGGTGAGGGGCAGTATGACGGGCACGCCGCCGGCCTGGGAGATGCCCTCCAGATAGCCCGGCGACATCCGGAGAACCCCCTGGTCATCCAACTGAGGGGTCAGGCCGATAAGTGGTTGTTTCATGGTGGGACTCCTTTCCCATATAGGCTGTAGTCCGCCACATTATATCCTGTTTGGCCCCAAATGACAAGCCCTTGTGCCGTGCAAGCGTCAGATTTCCCCTTGACAAACGCCCTGAAAACCGGTACCATCTCAGAGGAACCATACAAAAGACGGCACACGCCTCCCCCTGGGGATACCTGGCGTGGGCCTTTTCGTACGTTCGCCAGATTTTCAGGAGGCACCCCATGGAACAGCTCTTACAGACAATCCTCCGCATCCCCGAGGCCGGGGCCCTGGCCGCCGCCGTGGAGGGAGGCGCGTGTCCCGCCGCCGTGACGGGGCTGGCCCCCGTCCACCGGGCCGCCCTGGCCGCCGCCCTGGCCGCGGAGAGCGGGCGGCCCCTGGTGATGGTCTGCGCCGAGGAGGGGGAGGCCGTCCGTCTGGCGGAGGACCTGGAGGTGCTGCTGGCGAAAAAGCCCCTGCGGATCTTCGCCCGGGAGCTGCACATTCGCGCCGGCGCCGTGGCCTCCCGCCAGTGGGAGCACGAGCGCATCGCCGCCCTCTGCCAGCTGGCGGGGGAGGAGGCCCCCGTGGTGGTGGCCACCTGCGAGGGCCTGCTGCAAAAGACCGGCCCTGTGGAGCGGCTGCGGGGCGCGTCCCTGGCTCTGGAGATGGGGGGCCGGTACGATCTCACGGATCTGCCCCGGTTTCTGGTAGACGCCGGCTACAGCCGGTCCGACCAGGTGGAGGGCGTGGGCCAGTTCGCCCTCCGGGGCGGCATCCTGGACGTGTTCTCCCCCAGGATGGAGGAGCCGGTGCGGTGCGAGTTCTTCGATGACGAGCTGAACTCCATGGGCGTCTTCGACACCGCCACCCAGCGCCGGACCCGGAATATCCGATCCGCCCTGGTGCTGCCCGCCCTGGAGCTGCTGCCCG
>CANRHK010000080.1 GCA_947630395.1 uncultured Oscillospiraceae bacterium | reverse complement strand
CCCGGCGAGGTAGACGCGGGATCCGTTGATGGAGTAGAACAGATCCCCCTCCTCCAGGGCCTGGCCGTTGACGCCCTCAAACTCCGGCGCGCAGCCGGAGATGACGGGCACATAGAACCCGGCGGCTCGGAAATTCAGGGCCAGCAGGAGCAGCATGCCCACCAGCAGGTTCATGGTAGCCCCGGCGGCAAAGACCACAATCTTCTTCCAGAATCCCTGATTGGAGAGGCTGTGGGGGTCGTCGGACTCGTCCTCCTCGCCCTCCATGGCGCAGTAGCCGCCGATGGGCAGGGCCCGCAGGGAGTATTGTGTGCCCTTCTTCCCCTTCTTCTTCCAAATCATGGGGCCCATGCCGATGGAGAACTCATGGACGGTGACGCCGCAGAGCCGCGCGGCGATAAAGTGCCCCCACTCGTGGGCGGCGATCAGGATGCCAAAGAGCAGGATGGCGAGAATGATATACATAGCTTGGATTCCCTTTCTGTATGACTCCTCCCGGGAGCTCACCGGCCCCCATACACAACGCGCCGGGCCGCCCGGTCCGCTTCCAGTATATCCTCCAAGGTGGGATTTGATTTCACCGAAATGGCGTCCAGCGCCTTTTCCACCAGTGGCGCGATGTCCCCAAAGGAGATCCGCTCCCGGAGGAACAGGTCCACCGCCGCCTCGTTGGCCCCGCTGAGAATGGCCCCGGCGGTGCCGCCGGTTTTGGCGCAGTCCATGGCCATTTTCAGGCAGGGAAACGCCTCCAGATCCGGCGCGGCAAAGGTCAGGGGCGGGCATTTCAGCAGATCCAGCGGTTCCGCCGGGGATTCCGCCCTGTGGGGCCAGGTGAGGGCATAGCGGATGGGCAGGCGCATGTCCGGCGTGCCCAGCTGAGCCAGCATGGCCCCGTCCTCATACTCCACCAGGGAGTGAATCACGCTCTGCCGGTGGATCACCACCGACACCCTCTCCGGCGGCATGTGAAAGAGGTGCATAGCCTCAATGAACTCCAGGCCCTTGTTCATCAGTGTGGCGCAGTCCACGGTGATCTTGGCGCCCATCTTCCAGTTGGGGTGCTTGAGGGCGTCGGAGCGGGTCTTACGGGCGGTCTCCTCCCGGTTCATGCCGAAGAAGGGCCCCCCGGAGCAGGTCAGGATGACGCGGCGCACCTCGCCCCTGTCCCGGCAGCCCTGGAGGCACTGAAAGATGGCGGAGTGCTCGCTGTCCACGGGGACAATCTCCGCCCCCCGCCGCCGGGCCGCCGCCATGACCAGCTCCCCGGCGCAGACCAGCGTCTCCTTGTTGGCCAGGGCGATGCGCTTGCCCCTGTCGATGGCGGCCAGGGTGGGCTGGAGCCCCGCCATGCCCACCACGGCGGTGACCACGGTGTCGCTCTCCGGCAGGGCCGCCGCCTCCATGATGCCCTCCAAGCCATAGGCCACCCGGATGGGCAGATCCGAAAGCCGCCGGGCCAGCTCGGCGGCGGCCTCCAGGCTCTCCATGGCCACCAGCCGGGGCATGAAGCGCCGGGCCTGCCGCTCTATTAGATCCACGCTGGATTTCGCCGTCAAGGCTTCTACCTTGACATTCAACTGTTCACAGACATCCAGGGTCTGCCGGCCAATGGAGCCGGTGGAGCCCAGGAGGGAAATTGCTCTCGTCATAGTCGCTCCTTCAGAAAAAGGTCACAACCCAAGCAGCGGCAGCAGCACCGCCAGCGTGGGCGCCACAAAGAGGACGCTGTCAAACCGGTCCAGCACGCCGCCGTGCTCCAAAAAGATATGTCCGTAGTCCTTGATGCCGAACTCACGCTTGATAAGGGAGAAGCTCAAATCCCCCAGCTGGGCCACCGCGCTGCAAAAGAGGCCCAGCAGCGCGATTTGCAGATACCCTACCCCGCCGTCAAACCAAGTGTTCATCACCAGGGCGAAGATGACGCCGGCGACCGCGTTGGTGACAAGGCCGCCGATGGAGCCCTCGACGGTCTTGTGGGGGCTGACCTTGGGGGCCAGCTTGTGCTTGCCGAAGGCCCGGCCGGCAAAGAAAGCGCCCGTGTCGCTGGCAAAGCTGAAAATGAGGGGCAGCAGCAGGAATCCCCGGTGGTACCCGGCGGCGTCCAGGCGGAGAAAGGCGGCAAAGGCATAGGGGATCACGATGCCGGAGAAAAGCATGCTCAGAATGTGTGCCAGCTTCCACTCCCCCGGCCGCAGCACGGCGCAGGCGAACATCGCCAGTGTGACGGTGACAGCGCCCTCCTCCCCGCACTGCCAGGGCAGAGCGGCAAAAGGAGCCCAGGTGTCCATATAGAACAGCAGCAGCATCCCCACGCCGAAGACGGCCGCTACAGTGCGCCACCGGTCCGATATGCCCACGCACTTCATCAGCTCCCAGGCGGCGACGCCGGACAGGACCGCCAGAAACAGCGCCAGCACCCAGACCGGCGCCCATAGGATCACCACCAGGATCACCGGCACGCCCACGGCGGCCACCAGTAACCTCGATTTCATAGGCGGAAGCCCCCCAATCTTTTCAGTCTCTCTACTTCTTGATGCCGCCGAAACGCCTGTCCCGGTGCTGGTAGGCGGCGATGGCCCTGTGGAGCTCCTCCTTGGAGAAGTCCGGCCACAGCACATCGGTGTAGTAGAACTCCGCGTAGGCGCACTGCCACAGCAGGAAATTGCTGAGCCGCTGCTCCCCGCCGGGGCGAATGAGCAGCTCGGGACTGGGAATCCCGGCCGAATAGAGGTACTTCTCAAAGAGCTCCTCCGTCAAGTCCTCCGGCTTTACCTTTCCTGCTCCGCAGTCGATTGCGAAATCCCTGGCCGCATGGACAATCTCCGCCCTGCCGCCGTAGTTGATGCAGATGTTGCACTGGCAGCCGGTGAGCCGGGCGGAGATGGCGTTGCACCGGTCCACCAGGGCTTTCAGCTCGTCGGACAGCACCGACATGTCCCCCATGAAGCGCAGGCGCACGTTGTCCCGCTCCATGGTGTCGATGGCCTCCAGCAGGTAGCGCTTTAGGAGGCCCATGATGGTGTCCACCTCGTCCTTTGGCCGCTTCCAGTTCTCTGTGGAGAAGGCGTAGACCGTCAGATACTCGATGCCAATGTCCCGGCAGTAGGTGGCGATGGTGCGGAAGGTCTCCGCCCCCACCTTGTGTCCGGCGGTGCGGGGCAAGCCCCGCCTCTGGGCCCAGCGGCCGTTGCCGTCCAATATAATCGCGATGTGGCGGGGCAGACGGCTGAAATCCACCTGCCCCGCCGCACCGCCGCTCTTTCTTTTGGAAAAAGACAGCTTCATAAATTACCCTGCCATGGCTCAGACCGCCATGAGCTCCTTCTGCTTCTTCTCCAGGAGGGCGTCGATCTCTTTGCACATGTCGTCGGTCATCTTCTGGATGTCCTTCTCGGCGATCTTCACATCGTCCTCGGTCATCTCACCGTTCTTCTTCTGGGCCTTGAAGTCATCCACAGCGCTGCGGCGGATGTTGCGGATGGCGGTCTTGCCGCCCTCGGCGTACTTGGCAATCTGCTTGACCAGCTCCTTACGGCGCTCCTCGGTTAGCTGGGGGAAGCTGAGACGGATCACCACGCCGTCGTTCTGGGGGTTGATGCCCAGGTCGGACTCCTGGATGGCCTTGTTGATAAGCTTCAGGGCGCTCTTGTCCCAGGGCTGGATGGTGAGGGTTCGGGGGTCCGGGGAGCCAATGGACGCAATCTGGTGGATGGGAGTGGGGGTGCCGTAGTAGTCTACGGTGATACGGTCCAGCACGGCGGCGTTGGCGCGGCCGGCCCGGACGGCGGCGAAGTCCGCGGCCACGGAGGCGATGGACTTCTTCATCTTTTCCTCATAGACTTTGTATTCCGCTTTCATTGGTGGTTGTCCTCCTTCACAATCGTTCCAATCTTCTCACCGCGCAGCACGCGGATGATGTTGTAGGGATCCTTCAGCGCGAAGAGCAGCACGGGAATATGGTTGTCCATGGAGAGGCTGGTAGCGGTGGTGTCCATGACCATCAGGTGCTGGGCCAGCACCTCGTCGTAGGTGATAACGTCGTACTTGACGGCGTTGGGGTCCTTCACCGGGTCGGCGCTGTAGACGCCGTCCACATTCTTGGCCAGCAGAATCACGTCCGCCTCAATCTCCGCCGCACGCAGCACCGCGCCGGTGTCGGTGGAGAAGTAGGGGTTGCCGGTGCCGCAGCCGAAGATGACCACCCGCCCCCGCTCCAGATGGTGGATGGCCCGGCCCCGGACATAGGGCTCGGCCATGGCACGCATCTCAATGGCGGTCATGACCCGGGCGGGCACGCCCTTCTGCTCCAGCACGTCCGCCACGGCCAAGCAGTTCATGACGGTGGCCAGCATGCCCATGTGGTCGGCCCGGGTGCGCTCCATGCGGCCGCCGCCGTCCTTCACGCCCCGCCAGAAGTTGCCGCCGCCGATGACCACGCCCACCTGGACGCCCATGGCCACGGCCTCCTTGATGACGTCGGCCACCCGGCCAATCATCTCAAAGTCCAGGCCGAAGTGCTTGTCCCCCGCCAGGGCCTCGCCGCTGATCTTCAGCAGCACCCGCTTGTATTTCAGTTCCTCCATGGATTTCTCCCTTCCCTTGATGGAATCCGTTTTTTCGCTGTCCCTATTCTACTATATTTTCCCTGATTTGAAAAGTGGTTCCTTGGATTTTTTTGAAAGTGTTTACAAATGGGCGCAAAGGGGCGGGACACAGCCGCCTGGCTGTGCCCCGCCCCGCATTTCAGGTCTTTGGCTGGACGGTCTCTACCGTGATCTCACCCAGGAGCACCGGCGGTTCCCGCTCCCAGTCGATTTCGCCGGACCAGGTGACATTCACCACGTCGCCGGCTTCCGCTGTGCCGGTCAGCGCCGCCGCAGGCAGCAGGAGGGTCTGATGCAAGAGCTCGCCGTCCCCGCTGAGGACCTCCACCAGAAGTCCATCCTCCCGGACCTCCAGCACCTGGGCCGTAACAGTGTAAAGGTTGGCCCCCGGATCGGGAGGGCTGTCGCCGATCGGGCTCCCCTGCTGGTCACTGCCGTTTCCAGAGTCCGGCGACGCGGACCCGCCGTCGCTGCCGTCCACATTACCGCCGGCGCCGTACCAGCCGCTGCCGCCGGAGTAGTTGTCGCCGGCGCTGCCGCCCATGGCAAAGAATCCGCTCCACCACACCGCCGTCACCAGCAGGGCGATGCAGGCCGCAGCGGCCAGCCGGGGCACAGCCCACCGCGCCGTCCGGCGGCGGAAGCGGTAGGCGTGGGCCTCCTCAATGAGCTCAGGCCGCACATTGGTGATGGCGTCAAACAGAATCTCCGCCTTGTTCATATGCTGACTCCCTCCTTCTCCAGGCAGTGGCGCAGTCTCTCCCGCATCTGCAGCAGGCGCTTGGTCAGCGCGTTGGGCCGGACGCCCATCTCCTCCGCCAGGTCCTTGACGCTGTCGCCGTACCAGTAGCGCCGCAGAAACAGTGCCCGGTCCTCAGCGCTGAGCCTCACCAGCCAGTCGCTGATATAGCCGCTGAGCTCCACGGCCTCCAGCTGTTTTTCCATGTTGTCCGGCGCGGGGATGCAGTCCGACAGCTCGCTGAGCAACACCTCCGCCCCGCCGAAGCGCTTCTGGGCCCGGCTGGCCCGGTAGCGGCTGATGGACAGGTTGCGGATGATAGCCCCCAGGTAGGCCCGGAGGCTCCCGGGCCGCTGGGGCGGCATGGTGTCCCAGCAGCGGCCGTAGGTGTCGCTGACGCACTCCTCGCTGTCCTGGAAGCTACGGAGGATATTCATGGCCACCCGGTGGCAGAACGCGCCGTATTTCATATCCGTCTCCCGGATGGCGCGCTCGTCCCGCTGCCAGTACAGGTCCACAATCTGGATATCTTCCATGGGATGCCTCCTCTCACTTGTTAAGACGCAAACGCGGGCAGGAATGTGCCACCAGTATAACAAAAATTTGTGGGAATGTCGATTGTTATTTCCGCGCCGCCGTGCTATACTGGCTCCAGCACAAAACGGGAGCGAAGCAACTATGCGAATTGTCATCAAACTGGGTACCTCCACCCTGACCCACGCCACAGGAAAGCTGAACATCAGGCGGGTGGAAAAACTGTGCAAGGTCATGAGCGACCTGAAAAACGCGGGACACGAACTGATACTGGTGTCCTCCGGGGCCATCGCCATGGGCGTGGGCAAGATGAACCTCACCAGGAAGCCCGCCGACATCCCCACCAAGCAGGCCCTGGCGGCGGTGGGCCAGTGTGAGCTGATGTACGTCTACGACAAGCTGTTTTCCGAGTACCACCACACGGTGGCTCAGGTGCTGCTGACCGGGTCCGACGTGGAGGACCCCCAGCGGCGGGAGAACTTCCAGAACACCCTGTTCCGGCTGCTGGAGCTGGGAGCCCTGCCCGTCATCAACGAAAACGATACCGTAGCCACGGCGGAGATTGCCGTGGGCGACAATGACACCCTGGGAGCTATCGCGGCGGTGAACGCCCATGCGGATTTGTTGGTGCTCATGAGCGACATTGAGGGGCTGTACACCGCCGACCCCCGGAAGGACCCGCACGCCGCCCTTATCAGCGAGGTCCGGGAGCTGACGCCGGAGATTCTGTCCCTGGCAGGTGGCAGCGGCAGCGAGCTGGGCACCGGCGGCATGGTGACCAAGCTGCGGGCCGCCGGGATGTGCATGGCCGCCGGGTGCGACACGGTGATTACCAATGGAAACCGTCCGGAGGACCTGTACCGCATTGCCGGCGGCGAGGCGGTAGGCACCCGGTTTTATGGGAAGAAGTAAGGGGGGACACATATGACTACGCTGGAGATTCTGAAATCCGCCAAGGCGGTGCGCACGGCGCTGGCCTCCGTGGGGACGGAACGGAAGAACGCCGCCTTGTTGGCTATAGCGGACAGCCTGTGGGAGAACCGCGCCGCCATTCTGGCCGCAAATGCCCAGGATCTGGCGTCCGCCAGGGGACACATCGGCGATGTGATGCTGGACCGGCTGGCCCTCAATGAGGAGCGTATCTCCGGTATGGCGGAAGGCGTCCGCCAAGTGGCGGCGCTGCCGGATCCGGTGGGCGTGACGCTGCGGACTGTGGAGCGCCCAAACGGCATCACCATCCGGCGGGTGTCGGTGCCTATGGGGGTTATTGCTATCATCTACGAGAGCCGGCCCAACGTCACCTCCGACGCGGCGGCGCTGGCGCTGAAGGCAGGGTCCGCCTGCGTGCTGCGCGGCGGTAAGGAGGCGTTCCGCTCCGCCAACGCCATTGTGGACGCCTTGAGGAAGGGCCTGGAATCGGTGGGGCTACCCCCCGCCCTGGTGAGTCTGGTCCAGGACACCACTCGTCAGAGCGCCAACGAGCTGATGACCGCCGTGGGGTACGTGGACCTGCTGATCCCCCGGGGCTTATCCGGGCCTGTGTGGAGAACGCCACCGTGCCCTGCATCCAGACGGGCACGGGCATCTGCCACGTGTATGTGGACAGGGACGCGGACCAGGAGATGGCCCTCAATATCATCGAAAACGCCAAGACCAGCCGCCCCAGCGTGTGCAACGCGGAGGAGGTATGCCTGGTCCATGAGGCCATCGCGGAGACCTTCCTTCCGAAGCTGAAAGCCCGCCTGGTGGACGACCGGGCCGCCGTGGGGCTGACCCCGGTGGAGCTGCGGCTGGACGAGGCGGCGGCGAAAATCATTGACGGCGTTCCCGCCGGGGAGCGTGATTTTGACACCGAGTTCCTGGACTACATTTTAGCTGTAAAGGTAATCAACTCCACAGAGGATGCCATTGCCCATATCTCCGCCCACTCCACCGGCCACTCCGACTGCATCGTCACCAGAAATAAGGAGGCGGCTCAGGCGTTCCTTTCTCGGGTGGACAGCGCGGCTGTCTACTGGAACGTGTCCACCCGGTTTACCGACGGCGGCGAGTTCGGGCTGGGGTGCGAGATGGGCATCTCCACCCAGAAGCTCCACGCCCGGGGCCCCATGGGGCTGGAGGAGCTCTGCTCATACAAATATATTATTTGCGGGGATGGACAGGTGCGGTAGGCGCTGCTGCCCTCCGGCGCTCCATTCCATTCCGCGCGGGATGGCGCAGTGTTTGACGGGCACGACGGATACGGCAGATACAACAACACGTATATGGGATACTACCTTGCGCGGAACGGCGTGGAGCGCCAGGAGGCAGTTGGACAAAAATATCGAGGACCCAATCCGAAGGCCGGCCCTCCGGGCCGGCTGGGCGCCGCAGAAGGATCTCTCGAACGAGCATCGTCGGGTAGACGAAGCGCCCCATACACGGGAGCAAGTCCGGTTTAGACCGGACAGACAAAAGGGCGAGCGCAAAACAAAAATCAACATTGGGGATACCTAAGGGGCGAAGCCCCTTGGGCGCGCTTTTGGTTACTTTTCTCGCGGGAGAAAAGTAACCCGGGGCAAGCAGGGGCCGGAGGTCCCTACCAAGACCCGGAGGGGGCCGGAGGCCCCTACCACCCAGAAAGGAGCAACCACAATGCGCTATTTCTTTTCCTTTATCGGCACCGGCAATATGGGATCCGCCCTCTCCAGGGCGGCAGTCAAGACCATTTCCCCGGAAAACATTCTTCTCTCCAACCGCACCGCCGCCAAGGCGGAAAAATTGGCGGCGGAATTGGGCTGCGCCGCCGGCGCCGTCCCTCAGGCCGCCGCGGAGGGCAAATACATTTTCCTGGGGGTGAAGCCCCAGATGATGGCCGGGCTGATGGCCGAAATCAGCCCCGTCCTTGCACAGCGCAAGGACAGATTCCTCCTGGTGACCATGGCCGCCGGGCTGGACATGGCCCGGGTCGCGGAGATGGCCGGCGGGGACTACCCTGTTATTAGGATTATGCCCAACACCCCCTGCGCCGTAGGCGCGGGCGTGCTGATGTACGACGCCAACGCCATGGTGACGGAGACGGAGATGAATGATTTCACCGCCGCCATGGCCGGCGCCGGCCTGCTGGACCGGCTGGACGAACACCTGATGGCCGCCGGCAGCGGCGTGGCGGGCTGCGGCCCGGCCTTCCTCTGCCAGTTTATCGAGGCCCTGGCCGACGGCGGCGTGGCCTGCGGCCTGCCCCGGCAGAAGGCCTTGCTCTACGCCGCCAAGATGGCGGAGGGCACCGCCAGGCTGATGCTGGAGACCGGCCAGCACCCCGGCCAGATGAAGGACGCGGTCTGCTCCCCCGGCGGCTGCACCATCGCCGGGGTCCGGGCCCTGGAGGCCCGCTCCTTCCGGGCCGCCGCCATGGACGCGGTCATCGCCACTGTGGAGCGGGACCGGGAGATGGGAAAATAACGGGAGGTGCGCCTATGAGCGGCACGCTGTATCTGGTGGCCACGCCCATCGGAAATCTGGGGGATTTCAGCCCCCGGGCTATCGCCACCCTGGAGGAGGCGGACTTCATCGCCGCCGAGGATACCCGGGTGACCATGAAGCTGCTGAACCACTTCGAAATCAGAAAGCCCCTGGTGAGCTACCACGAGCACAACCGGGCGTCCGCCGGTCAGGCGGTGCTGTCCCGGCTGGTGGCGGGGGAGAGCTGCGCCCTGGTCACTGACGCCGGGATGCCGGCCGTCAGCGACCCCGGTGAGGATTTGGTGCGGCTGTGCGCGGAAAACGGCGTGACTGTTGTGGCAATCCCCGGGTGCTGCGCTGTGGTGACCGCCCTGGCGGTCAGCGGCCTGCCCACCGGACGGTTCACCTTTGAGGGCTTTCTGCCTGTCAATAAGGGGGAGCGGCGGGAGCGGCTCCGGTCCCTCCTATCCGAGGAGCGGAC
>CANRHK010000079.1 GCA_947630395.1 uncultured Oscillospiraceae bacterium | reverse complement strand
CAAACAGACCGGCAAGACAGCGCAAAACAAATCAACACATTGGGGTACCCAGGGGTGAAACCCCTGGGCGCGCTTTTGGGTACTTTTCCCGCGGGGGAAAAGTACCCCGGGGCGTGGGGCCGGGGAGGCCCCACATCCCCCGTCCCGGCAGGGACCCCCGGGTGTGGGACCTCCGGCTCCACTACCCGATGACGATTTTGAAGCTCGCCTGCAAGCGCTTGAGCATCTCAATGTCATTATCGAGATACATCGACGCCGCCCGGCTTAAGTCGTAGGACATACAACTCCCCTTGTCAGGGCAGAGGGGCAATATGACCGCCTCCCCCAGGCGGCTGAGGGTCAGATTCCTGGCATACAAGGCCCTGTACTCTGTCTCCAAAGCAAGGAGAATATCCCTGGCGTTCTCCAGACAGGTGAGAGACAGCCGGTAGGTGGACCCATCAGCGCAGTCCTCGCTGAGCTCAGGCGCGGCATAGGGAAAAATCCGATTCACCGCCGGTTGAAGCCCACCCGCCATAGGCTCGCTGCGGCGGACCGTGTCTCCGCCGATAAACGGATACAGCGTGGACTCCACAAACCGCATGCGCAGGTTGGGCAAATAATACACACTGCTCACCGGATAGCCCAGCTGCTCCATAATGTCCCGTCCCACGCCGGTGAGATAGCCTACCAGCACCTGGCGCACCTGGGTGCCGGCCTGGGCCAGCAGCGGGGCAATGCGGCGGATACGCTTGCCGTCGTGGAGCATGTCGTCTACCAGAATCACCGGCCTGTCAAAAGCCCGAATCGTCCGCACCTGGTCCGCCAGGGGGGAGTAAAACGGATACGCCTCAATGGAGTAGCTGTGAATATCCGGGGAGTAGACCTTGTCCGTGTGGAGAGTCTTAGTCACCGTGTTGGGCACCGCAACGCCCCGCAGAATCTTTCCGAAGGGCACGCAGATACAGTCCCCCAGCACCCGGGGTTGGGTGGGCCCGGCGGGCACGCCGTTACACGCCGCAATCATGTGCAGCAGCCGCTGGTAGATAATCCCCGCGGACATGGACAGCACCAGACAGCCCGGATAGAGCTCGGTGAGAGCCTTTTGCAGGCGGCGGTGGGCTGTGGCTACGGCGGAGAGCACCGCCGGACTGGAGGCAAAGGGCTCCTTGATGGCCGTGCCTACATTGCGGGTGAGAACCACCGGCTTTCGCATGTCCACCATCAGAAGCTCCTGCTCCCGCCCCACCGGGGCGGGCACAAAGCCCTGGAGTGCCATAATCTCCCGTACCCAGGCCGCCGGGGCCTCCGCCGGATAGAACAGGGCGAAGGTGTACTCCTGCCGCAGCGCCAGGGTCAGCACCTCGGTGAGCAGCAGCTGGGTCACATCCAGCTGCTCCGGCCCCCGGGGCACCCAGATGCCGCTGATGACCAGGACGCGCCCCCCGGCCTGCTGCCGGGCGAAGCCCGAGAGCTCGGCGCTGCCCAGGCGGGAGAAGAGCTGGTGGGAATCGAGGCACCGGAAGGCGGCGAAGCCCAGCAGGGGACCGTTGTCCCGCTGGCGCAGCAGGAACAGGTGGTCCCCCAGCCGCCGCAGCTTTTCACAGAGGACCGGTCCGTCCTCCCGGCCTGAGAGAATGGAACCGCACAGCTGCTCCTCCACCTCCGGCGTCAAATCCAGACACCGCTGGAACACCAGCTCCTCCACCCGGAGGATGGGCTTGTCCTGGGGCTCCCGGAGGTAGAGGTTGTGGAGGTAGATGAACTCCTGGGCCACCGGGTCGATGAGGTTGGAGATGTCCCGGCCCCGGTCGATGGCCTCCCGGATGCGGGTGGAGCTGATATCCTCCAGGCGGGCGGGCAGAGTCAGTTCGGTGATCTGGCCCGTGATGGCGCTGTAGTCGGGACGGCCCTCCGTGCCGCCGGCGGATCGGCGGAAGATGACGTGGTCAAAGCCGTGGATGGAGCCGGGCTGGGGGGGCTTCTTGTAGGACGAGGCGTTGGCGATAACGTCGCTGCCCGCCGCCAGGGCCACGGTACGGCCCGGGAAGGCCTCCCGCAGCTGCCGGAGGTTGTCCGGGTTGGCGATATTCACCGGGAAGTTCTCCGGGAAGAGCTGCACATGAAACTCGTCCGCCACGGAGATGGAGGCGATGCGGCGGCGGATGCGGTGGGGCTGGGTCTTCTTGGACCAGGAGAACTCATCAATGGCCAGCATGACCTCATAGCCCAAATCCCGGATGGCCCGGACAATGCCCTTGTGGGACAGGGTGAAGGGGTCGAAGGTGCCGGGGAAGAAGGCCACGGGCCGGGGCGGGTCGAAGTGGAAGCCGCCCCGGAGGATATCCTGCTCGGTGATGAACCGGTAGATACGCCCCAGCATGGCGGCGCGGTAGTAGAAAGTCAGCTCCCCGCCGGGGCCCTCCCCCAGGAGGGAGAGGAGCTTCTTGAAGGTGAGCAGGAAAGCCCGCCTCTTCTCGTGGACGCCCAGGGCGGCGGATCCGAACACGTGGCGGCCCAGGACGAACATGGCCTCCTGGCGCACCTCCGGATGGATGCCCGCCAGACCCTTCAATAGCATGCCCAGCAGCCGCTGCCGCCGCTGGCGGTACACCGCGTCCTCCTCCGGGAAGCGGACCCGGTAGGTGTCGTACTCCTCGTACATGACTCCCACGGTGTCCAGGGCGGCGGCCACCACCCGGCCCCCGGTGGAGCACAGGTAGGCGTCCAGCTCGCTGACCACCTCCTCCAGCTGGGTGGGGGGCAGCCACAGGCAGAACCGGCCCAGGTAGCCGGGGATGTACTTGGTGAATTCCTGTTGGCCAATCTCCAGGCCCCGGCACAGCTCCACCGCCACCTCGTTGCGCTCCTGGGGCGTCAGCAGGGGGGCGATGGCCAGCAGGGCGTTTCCGGCGGAGTGACGCACCGTCACCCGGTCGCTGACCTTCACCAGGTTGGTCAGGTGGGTGGCGATGTGGAGCAGCTGCCCGCCGCCGGAGGAAGCGAAGGCGGTGAGGAGGCGGATGTTGACCTCCTTCACAATCCAAGGCGTGGCGGTCTTCAGGTCGTCCTGGAAAATCTCGCCGGTGAGCTCCTCTCCGATGGCCGGGGGGGGCGCGCCGGTGATGCGGCACACCGCCGCGTCCCGGAGAAGGGCCAGGGAGCGGCTGTCGGAGCAGTCCACGCTCTGGAGGGCGTGGAGGATAATGTCGTGGATGGAGAGGGAGGGCCGGAGGTAGTCCATGAGGAGCACCGCCGCCACCCGCACCGTCAGGTCCTCCCGGCGGGAGAGGGTCTGGGCGAAGTCCAGCAGGTCGTAGCGCTGCCGGTCCGCCAGGGCCTCCAGGGGCAGGGCGGTGGCGGTCTCCAGCAGCTGAAAGGCCGTCTCGCCGTCTAAGCGCTCGGGGCGGCGGTAGTAGCGGAGAAACACCGTCATGAAGGGGGCCCGCCGGTCCGGGCCGCACTTCTCCAGCAGGCCGTTGACCACCATTTTGAGGGTGAAGCGAATCCACCGGCGGTGCTGGCCCATCAGCTTCCGGTCCGGGTGGATAATCTTCTCCAGGTACAGCTTCCACTGGTCCATGTCCGTCACCGCGCGGCTGTCGGGGACGTAACCGGCGGGCTTCTCCTTGGCGTAGCCGGCGTGGAAGCGGGCGATAATCTCCCCCATGAGGGCCGCCGCCTGGCGGCGGATATCGCCCTCCCGGTGCATCAGCAGCTCGTAGAGGAAGGCCAGGACCTGGACCTTCTGCTGGGTGCTCAGATAGACGGAGTAGGACTCAAACACCCCCAGATAGGCCCGGAGGCGCCGCCAGTCGGTCTCGCTGCGGGAAAGCTCCAGGAGGCTGGCGAAGCTCCTCTGGCCGGTGAGGCGGCTCATGAGGGCGATGTTGTGCTCCACGCCCATCAGGCGCAGCGCCTCCACCGCCTCCCGGTCGTCCATGAGGGCCGGGTCCTTTTTCGGCGCGGGGCCGGGGGAGAGGCCGGAGAGGGAGGTGTCCACCCCCAGGCTCTCCATGTAGCGCTCAAAGTCCCGCAGCTTGGCGTAGACGAAGGTGTAGCGCAGGCGCTTGGCGTCGGTCACGTTGTCCAGCTTGGCCAGGATGACGTCGAAAGCCTCTTTCAGGGTGGAGATTTTGGTGATTTCCCGGCCGTCCCTGCCCCGCTCCTGCTTCACCCGGAAGTCGGCGTAGATGAGAATCAGGGACTCGGCGGACAGGTAGTCCAGCTCCAAATCCCACACCGAGTGGTTGGCCGCCACGTAGCCCAAATCCTGCATGTGGCGGCGGCGGAACCACTGCTCGGTGTAGTAGTAGTGGAGGTAGGGTACCCGCTCACCGGCCCGGCAGCCGAACTTGCCGGTGTCGTGGCCCGCGGCGCTGCCGGAGACCAGGGCCAGGTCGATAGGCACCCCGGCCCGCTTCAAATCCCGGGCCACGCCCATGGCCACGTAGTGGACCCCGGCGATGTGCTCCAGGGTGCGCCAGGGAGTGACCTCCAGGCCCAGGCGCATCATCTCATAGACGTACTCCCGGCGGTAGGAGCGCAGAAACTGGCGGTAGCTGTCCCGGTGGGCGCTGCCCTCCAGCTCCTCCTCCCCCAGCAGGCACAGGTCCCACATGGGGTCAAAGGGGAGCTTCTGCCGCTCGGCGTCCAGCAGCACCTGCAAAAGGGACAGGAAGAAGACCGCCCCGGCCCCGTGGCGCTCCCGGCGCGGCTCAAAGTCCGGCTCGGGGAACATGGACTTGCGGGCAAAATCGTAGGCGAAGGACAGCCAGCCCTCCTCCGGGGCGGGGGAGAGCCGGTCCAGCACATCCTCGCACAGCGCCAGCACCCCGGCGCATGTCAGCCGCTCCCCGCTGCCGTAGAGGGGGACAAAGCGCTGGAGCAGGTTCTCCTCCTCAATGAGGCCGGTGAGCATCTCCTGACGGCCGGAGAGGTAGCGGAGGCTGGGCTGGGTGGTAAGACGGCGGAGGAGGCTGGCCCCCATCTGCCGGAGTCGTTTCTTGTTCATGGCGTATTCCCCTTCTCCCGGGCGGAATTGTACGGATACCATTATGCACCAGGTTTTCCCTTTGCGCAAGGGGTGCGGCGGGAAAAGTGTGCCGAAAACCCCCTACCCCTGGCGGCGGCCCAGGGCGCGGTACTGGCTGGGGGGCATGCCCACCTCCTTGGTGAAGGCCTTGTAGAAGTTGCTGTAGTCGGTGTAGCCGCAGCTGCGGCAGACCTCCTTGATGGGCACGCCGGCGGCAATCTGGATGCGGGACTCCAGCATCCGCCGCTTGGTCACGTAGCGGTAGAAGGACAGGCCCAGCTTCTGGGTGAACAGGTGCTCCACCGTGGAGGGGCTGACGAAGAAGCGGCGGGCGGTGTCCTGAAGGGTGATGGGCTGGCCGTAGTGCCGGTGGATGTAGGCGATGACCTGCTCCAGCAGGGGGCTGCCGGAGTCCCGGAGGCTGTCCACCACCGTCTCCTCCGACGCTCCCCGGTTCAGCTGCACCAGGAAGTTCAGACAGGAGATGCGGATGGCCGTGTCCCGGCACAGGTCGCTGCCCTGGAACTCCGCCCACATGTTCTTCAGCTCCCGCTCCAGCATCCGGGACACCGCCGGGGAGGGGAAGCGCAGCAGGTACTCCCCCCGCTGCCGGCACAGGCCCATGGCCCCCGCCAAATCCGGGTCCCCCTCGATGAGCTGCTCCCAGTACTCCTGGGACAGCCAGAGGACATACCGCTCGTACCGCCGGGCCTCCTCCTGGAACACCGGGTGGTGCATGACCATGGGGGGAATCAGCAGCAGGTCCCCCCGCTGGAGGGTGTAGCTCTTGGCCCCCACCACATACCGCTCCAGATCCCCCTCGCAGAAGAGGTAGATCTCGTAGTGGCTGTGGGAGTGGATATCCACCGTGGGGGAGTCCTCGTCCAGATTGTAGTGAATCTCCACCTGCCGGGAGCTCATCTCCTGCTTGGGGTCAAAGACCTCGGGCCGCAGAATACCGCGCATAGGCGCCTCCTCTCCGCCCCCAAAGGGGCGAAAGCTCATGCTGGCAGGAATTGTAGCACAGATTTGCCAGAATTGCAATCCTTGTCCCTATAATAGCAATTGATTTTGCAAATATATCCTGCTATGATGTGTCCAGAAACCAAAAATACGCCGCGGCCGGCCCGCGGTGAAAGGAGAAAAACGATATGAATCTGCCTCTGAACATCGACTATTCCGGCAAGGTAGTGGTCATCACCGGCGCGGGCGGCGTCCTGTGCGGCACCATGGCCAAGGCGTTCGCCCAGGCGGGCGCCAAGGTGGCCGCCCTGGACCTGAACCAGGAGGCCGCCCAGAAGGTGGCCGATGAGTGCGTGGCCAATGGCGGCGTCTGCAAGGCCTACAAGGCCAACGTCCTGGACCCCGAGAGCCTGAAGGAGGTCCACGACCAGGTGGTGGCCGACCTGGGTCCCTGCGACATCCTCATCAACGGCGCCGGCGGCAACAACCCCCGGGCCACCACGGACAACGAGTACCAGCACGAGGCCAAGGAGGGCCAGAAGACCTTCTTTGACCTGGAGGCCAGCGGCGTGGACTTCGTCTTCAAGCTGAACTTCCAGGGCACCCTGCTGCCCACCCAGGCGTTCGCCAAGGACATGGTGGAGCGCAAGCACGGCGTCATCCTGAACATCTCCTCCATGAACGCCTACACCCCCCTGACCAAGATTCCCGCCTACTCCGGCGCCAAGGCCGCCATCTCCAACTTCACCCAGTGGCTGGCCACCCACTTCGCCAAGACCGGCATCCGCTGCAACGCCATCGCCCCGGGCTTCCTGGTGAGCAACCAGAACCGGGCTCTGCTGTTCAACGAGGACGGCACCCCCACCCCCCGCACCGCCAAGATTCTCTCGGGCACTCCCATGGACCGCTTCGTGGACAGCGAGGAGCTGCTGGGCGGCGTGTTCTTCCTGTGCGACGACAAGGCCGCCAGCGCCATCACCGGCGTAGTGCTGCCCATCGACGCGGGCTTTGCCGCTTACTCCGGCGTGTAATCAATGAACCGAAAAGGGGCGGCCAACCACCGCCCCTTTTCCCACAAGGAGGATACTATGGAACTGTTTACCTACGCCAAAACCGAGCGGGGGCTGACCCCGGATGAAATCCGCGCCGCCCTGCTCCGGTCCCTGGAGGGCCGGACCGTGAAGAAGGCCCTGCTGCTGCCCCCGGACTTCACCCGCTACCACTCCAACGCCGGCTTCATCACCAACGTCTACTACCACACCCTGCTGGAGCGGGGCGCGGAAGTCGATATTCTGCCGGCCCTGGGCACCCACGAGCCCGTCACCAAAGAGCAGTGGGAGGCCATGTTCGGCGATATCCCCTATGAGAAGATGATCCCCCACGACTGGCGCAACGACGTGGTGAAGCTGGGCGAGGTGCCCGCCGCCTACCTGGAGGAGATCACCGAGAACCTCTGGCATGACAGCGTCAGCGTGGAGGTCAACAAGCGGGTCATGGACGAGAGCTATGACCTGATCCTGTCTGTCGGACAGGTGGTGCCCCACGAGGTCATCGGCATGGCCAACCACTCCAAGAACCTGTTCGTGGGCGTGGGCGGCAGCGACATGATCAACAAGAGCCACATGGTGGGCGCCGTCTACGGCATGGAGCGCATGATGGGCAAGGACCACACCCCCGTGCGGAAGATCTTCGACTACGGTATGGAGCACTTTTTGAAGGACCGCCCCATCGTCTTCGCCCTCACCGTCACCACCGCCCCCGGCGGGAACATCCACACCCACGGCCTCTTCATCGGCGACACCCGGCTGGTGCTGGAGAAGGCCATCGCCCTGGCCCAGGAGAAGAACATCGACTTCGTGGAGACCGGCATCAAGAAGTGCGTGGTCTACCTGGACCCCAGCGAGTTCAAGAGCACCTGGCTGGGCAACAAGTCCATCTACCGCACCCGCATGGCCATCGCCGACGGCGGTGAGCTCATCGTGCTGGCCCCCGGCGTCAAACGCTTCGGCGAGGACATGCAGGTGGATCAGCTCATCCGCAAGTACGGCTACCGGGGCCGCATCCACACCCTGGAGGAGTTCGAGAAGCCGGAGAACCAGGACCTGCGGGACAACATGGGCGCCGCCGCCCACCTGATCCACGGCTCCTCCGACGGCCGCTTTACCATCACCTACGCGGTGAAGGAGATCAGCAAAGAGGAGATCGAGTCCGTGGGCTTCCGGGCCGCCGACTACGACGAGATGGCGAAGCGCTACGACCCCCAGAAGCTCCAATACGGCTACAACACCCTGCCCGACGGCGAGGAGATCTACTTTATCCCCAACCCGGCCCTGGGCCTTTGGATTAACCGCGAAAAGTTTTAATGGCAATCAAGCTTATCCTGCTGGACCTGGACGGCACCCTGCTCACCAGCGGCAAGACCCTCTCCCAGGCCAACTACGACGCACTGGCCAAGGCCCATGAGGCCGGGGTGCACATCGTCCCCAGCACAGGCCGGTTCTACGGCGGCATGCCGTCCATCATCCGGGACCTGCCCTTTGTTCGCTACGTGGTCACCGTCAACGGGGCCCAGGTGTACGACGCCCAGGAGAACAAGGTACTGTTCCGGGAGGAGATTCCCCTGGAGACCGCCTTTCGGGTGTTCGGCGAGCTGGACAAGCTGCCGGTGATCTACGACTGCTACATGGGCGATTTCGGCTACGATGACGCGGCCATGTACGACCGCATCGACGAGTTCATCCCCGAGCCCCACGCCAACGCCATGGTGAAGGGCACCCGCCATCCGGTACCGGACCTGCGGGCGTTCCTGCTGAAGGAGGGACGGCCCTGCCAGAAGCTCCAGATGTTCTTCAAGGACATGGACCGGCGGGCCGTGGAGCTGGAGCGGCTGCCGGAGCTGTTCCCGGATTTGGCCATCACCAGCTCCATCCCCAACAACATTGAGATTAATTCCAAGAACGCCAACAAGGGCCGGGCCCTCCGCTTCCTGTGCGAGTACCTGGGCCTGGACGTGTCCGAGAGCATGGCCTTCGGCGACGGCAGCAACGATTTGAGCATGATTGAGGCCGCCGGTGTGGGCGTGGCCATGAAAAACGCCGACCCGCTGCTGTTCCCGGCGGCGGACTACGTCACCGACACCAACGACAACGACGGCGTGGCGAAAGCCATCCAAAAGTTCTGTCATCTGTCACCACCATCGTATTTAAATGAAGGAGGAAACCACCTTGAGTCTGAAAATCCGTGAAAACTGCCGCTACGCGGTGGCCTGCCCCACCAGCATGGGCCTGCGCATCACCCCCGAGGACCGCATGGCCGTCCACAACAGCAACCGCTTCTACCTCCAGGCCACCAGCGCCGAGAGCAATGTGCTGAACATCGCCTCCTCCCTGGGCCACGAGTGCCTGGTGCTCACCAAGTTCGTCAAGGGCAGCCCCATGGCCAGCTTCATCAAGGCACAGCTCCGCGCCCGCAACATCAACTATGAGGGCGTCAGCGTGGACCAGGGCGGCCCCTGGGGCTACCGCCACCAGTTCAACATCGCCGACTCCGGCTTCGGCCTCCGGGCCCCCCGGGTCTGGAACGACCGTGCCGGTGAGGTGGGCCGCACCCTGGACGCCGGCGAGTTCGACATTGAGCGCATCTTCGGCCGGGAGGGCATCGCCATCCTGCACATCTCCGGACTGATTGCCGCCATGAGCCCCGAGACCACCAAGTGCTGCCTGGAGCTGGCCCGCGCCGCCAAGAAGTACGGCACTCTGGTGAGCTTTGACCTGAACTACCGCGCCACCTTCTGGAAGGGCCGGGAGGAGGAGCTGGCCGGGGCGTTCCAC
>CANRHK010000078.1 GCA_947630395.1 uncultured Oscillospiraceae bacterium | reverse complement strand
GGCAGGATGCGCAGCAGGACCGTGAGCCCCTCCTCCGCGCCCCGGGTCAGTGCGTCGTACACATTGACGCCCCGCCCCAGGCTGAAAAGGGCGATGAAGGCCAGCAGAAGGGGCACCAGAAGGGAGGAGTAGTCCATCGCGCCGCCCCCCTAGTCCCGCCAGAGGCGGGAGAGAAGCCACGCCGCCGTCAGCCCCGCCGCCACCGACAGCACCGACGCCAGCCACACCGCCGGCAGAATGTCAAAGGCGTTCTCCGTCCCCAACGCCGCCCGGACTCCCGCCACGGTGGTGGGAATGAGCTGGATGGAGGCGGTGTTCAGCACCACCAGCCGGCACAGCTCGTCGCTGGCCCGGCCGTTACAGCCGATGGCCATCCGCCGGGCGGCCTGAACGCCCAGGGGGGTGGCCGCGTTGCCCAGGCCCAGCAGATTGGCGGACACGTTGCCCGAGAGAGCGGCCAGCGTGTCCGGGTCCCGGGACGCCTTTGGCAGCAGACGGCCCAGCAGGGGCCGGAACAGGCGGCCCAGGGCGTCCATGAGGCCGGAGGCCTTCATCACCGACATGAGGCCGCTCCAGAGGCACAGCACCCCCGCCATGTGGAGGCACAGCTCCACCGCCGCCCCGGCCCCCTCCATGGCGGCCTCGCCCACCGCGCCAACGGTGCCCGTGGCCAGTCCATAGACCACCGAGAGTACCACCATACCCGTCCAGACCCACGCCATTGCCATGTCATTTCACGCTCCCGCCCCGTCTTTGGACAGCCGAGGGCTGTCTTTTTCATGTATAGCGGCGGGCCGCCTGAAATATGTGAAAATTTTTCAACAATTTTTGTCAAATGTGGTTGAAAAATCCAGTACAAGTGTGGTAATGTATAGGTATAAGGGGGCCGAAGACGACGCGACGCCCAAATTTTGGAGACGGGAGGACGTGCTGAGATGAAGTCTACTGGAATCGTACGGAAAGTTGACGAGTTAGGACGGATCGTACTGCCTATCGAACTGCGCCGTACACTGGACATCAAGGAGCGGGATTCGCTGGAGATTTTTGTGGAGGGGGCCTCTGTGATTTTGAAGAAGTACCGCCCCACCTGCATCTTTTGCGACAGCGCCAGGGACATTGTCATTTTCAAGGGCAAAAACATCTGTCCGAAGTGCCTGCGGGAGCTGAAGGAGGCCGCCGGGGAGAAGATGTGACGCCCCGCCGGCCGTGGAAGAAGAGGGGAAATATGGCGGAAGGCAGCCCGGAGAGGGCTGCCTTTTATGTTCCGCCAAACTGCTGAGACTGTCAAAAACTTGCAGGAGAGGGGAGGGAACTGCTTCAACCAATTCTGGATTTATTTGGCCCTGTCCCGCAGGGCCTCCGCCATGTCCGTCCGCTCCCAGGGGAGATCCAGGTCCGGCCGGCCGAAGTGGCCGTAGGCGGCGGTCTGCTCGTAGATGGGGCGGCGGAGGTTCAGGTGGGTGATGATCTTGCCGGGGCGGAGGTCAAAGAGCTCCTGGACGATGGCGCTGAGCTTCTCGTCGCTGACAGCGCCGGTGCCCTGGGTGTCCACCAGGACGCTGACCGGGTGGCTGACGCCGATGGCGTAGGCCAGCTCGATGTGGCACCGCTTCGCCAGACCCGCCGCCACGATGTTCTTGGCCACGTACCGGGCCATGTAGGCCGCGCTGCGGTCCACCTTGGTGGGGTCCTTGCCGGAGAAGCAGCCGCCGCCGTGGCTGGCGGAGCCGCCGTAGGTGTCCACGATGATCTTCCGTCCGGTGAGGCCGCTGTCCCCCACGGGCCCGCCGGTGACGAAGCGGCCGGTGGGGTTGATGTAGAACTTGGTGCCACCGTCGATGTAGGCCGCCGGGATGACCGGCTTCACCACCTCCTCCACCACGGCCTCCCGCAGGTCCTTGGTGGAGATGTCGGGGCTGTGCTGGGTGGAGACCACGATGGCGGGGCAGCGGAGGACGCGGCCGTCCTCGCCGTACTCCACGGTGACCTGGCTCTTGCCGTCGGGGCGCAGCCAGGGGAGCTGGCCGCTCTTGCGGAGGCCGGCCAGGCGGCGGGTGAGCTGGTGGGCCAGGGCGATGGGGGCGGGCATCAGCTCGGGCGTCTCGTCGCAGGCGTAGCCGAACATCATGCCCTGGTCGCCGGCGCCGATGGTCTCGTCGCTCTCGCCGTCCACGCCCATGGCGATGTCGCCGCTCTGCTCGTCGATGGAGGTGAGCACCGCGCAGCTGCGGGCGTCGAAGCCGTAGGCGGGGTCGTTGTAGCCGATCTTATCCACCGTGCGGCGGACGATGGCGGGGATATCCACGTAGCATTTGGTGGAGATCTCGCCCATGACCAGCACCATGCCGGTGGTGGCGATGGTCTCGCAGGCCACCCGGCCATAGGGGTCCCGGGCCAGAATGGCGTCCAGGACCGCGTCGGAGATCTGGTCGCAGACCTTGTCGGGGTGTCCCTCGGTGACGGACTCGGAAGTAAAGATGCGGTGTGTCATTGTGTTGTTCTCCTTTCGTGTCGTGGGAGGCGAGGCAAAAGAAAAGCACGCCTGGCGGCGTGCCTGTGGATGATTCGCTCTCCTCATCTTGCGCTTACCGCCGGAATTGGCACCTTGCCGAAAGCAGGTTGCCGTGGCTTCATCGGGCCGTTCCCTCCGCCACTCTTGATAAGGTATTCAGTTGTGCGGACTGGCGTCCAATATGATATTATACCGGCTCCGCCCCCGCTTGTCAATACGGTTCCACGCGAAAAAACAGTTTTTCCGCCGCACAGGGGAAAAAGCTCCCCCGCGCCCCTCATGGGCGCGGGGGAGAGAAGCTTATCGGGAATAGCTGCCGGGTGCGGCGGGCCACACGCCGTAATCCGCCCAGGAGTGGTCCTGCCTCATGACCGCGTCGCTGACGAGGAAGTAGTCATAGCTCAGGATGGGCCGGGAGCTGACGGGGTCGTCCCAGGTCAAATCGATATTGTACCAGCTGCCGTCCACCTTCACCTTGTTCCACGCGTGGCCGCCGCCGTTTCCAGTGCCGGTGACCTCCACGCAGTCGATGCCGCTGAGGTAGCACAGCAGGTCAAATGCCTCCGTGTAGCCCTCGCAGACGCTCTTGCCGTCCACCAGGGCGCCTACGGCGTCGTGGGACCGGGTCTGCTTGGCCTGGGAGGTGGTAGCTATGTCATAGGATGTGGAATTGATGATGTAGTCGTGGAAGGCCTTCACCTGCTCATACTCGCTCATGCCAGGCTTGGCCAGGGAGGCATGAACCTTCCGGGCCGCCAGGAGCAGCTCCTGCTCCTGGGCGGTCAGGCCGCTCCGCTTGCCCTCCAGATAGGCCATCACCTCCACGGCGCCCTGGTAGCGGGGGGTCACCCGTATCCGCAGGCTGCCGCTGCCGGAGGAGGCGGAGGCGCTGAGGCCGCAGATGTCGCCCACACCATCCATGGCGTCCGAGATCATGTCAAAATAATTTTTCGTGGTAGCGCCGGGAATAGACAGGATGAACTGCTCCGCCCGCCCGTTGACGCATTGGTCCATGGCCTTGGCCACGTCCGCGGGAGAGGAACTGGCGGCGGCGGCCTCTTTCACGGCCTGTGTGACCGGTCCGAAGGTAAAACTGGACTGGGACGCATCCGGCTCATTCTGACCGGGTTCCCCGATGACGCCCTCGCTCTCCAGCTTTTCCCGCAGGGTCATGCCGGTGCCGGCCACCGTGCACTCCAGGGCGGAGAGGCTGATGGAGGCCACGTCCGCCCGGTAGAGGCCGGAGCCGGAGGGGTACTTCAGTCCCACGCTGTCCGCCAGAGGATAGGGGTTGCGCCAATCCGCGTCCGGATACCCCAGAGCCCGCAGCACAAAGGTCAGATACTGCTCCATGGTAGCGCTGCTTTCGGCGCCGAATTTTGTGGCGCTCACACCGTTGGTGATACTGTAGGCAAAGGCGTAGCCCACATAGGCGGTGGCCCAGCCGGCATCCTTGTAGGGGTGGGCGTATTTGGCGGAGAGGGCCTCGGCCTCGCCGCCCAGCAGACGGACCAGCATGGTGACGGCCTCGGCACGGGTGGGGGCCCGCTCCAGCGCGAAGTTGATGCTGCCGTCGGGCAGCTTGCCGACGCCCCGGAACAGCCCCAGCTTGTTGAGTGTCTCGGCGGCGGCCCTGCCGTTGGACAGCCGGCCGCTGTCGATGGCCAGGGCGGAGGGCGAGAGCACGGAGCAGGCCAGCACCACCGCGATCAGAAGAGGAATCGTACGTTTTTTCAATGCTTTCATCAGTGGTTACCTCCTGTGGTAGGTTTACTTTCATTATAGAGAAATCTCCCTGCCCCGTCAAGCGGAACATTGCCCCATCTGGCCGCTGGGCTTGCGGAATGGGTGGGGGCGTGGTACAATGGAGGCGGCAAAGAGAGGGGAGGGGAGCGCCGTGCTGAAGCGGGCCTATGTGGAGATCACCAACATCTGCAATCTGCGTTGCGCCTTCTGTCCCGGCACCCGCCGCCCAGGGGCGTTCATGGCCCCGGAGGCTTTCCGTGTTCTGGCGGAGAAGCTGCGCCCCCACGTGCGATATCTCTATCTCCACGTCATGGGGGAGCCCCTGCTCCATCCTCGGCTGGGGGAGATACTGGCCATCGCCCGGGAGCTGGGCTTCAAAGTCTGCCTCACCACCAACGGCACGCTGTTGGGGGAGCGGGGGGATCTGCTCCTCGGCGCCCCGGCGCTCTATAAAATCAGCGTCTCCCTCCACGCCATGGAGGGCAACAACGCCGGAGATCTGTCCCCCTACCTGGAGGGCGTGTGGCGCTTCGCCGTCCCGGCCTCGGAGAGGGGCGTGATCTGCGCTCTGCGCCTATGGAACATCGGCGGGGCGGAGGCGCGCAACGATGAAATATGGACCTTCCTGGCGGACAGGCTGGGAGCCTGGCCCCTGGACCTGCCCCAGCCCCGCAAGGGCAGCTGGAGGCTGGGGGAGCGGCTGTACCTGGAGCGGGCGGAGAAGTTTGACTGGCCCGACCTGAGCGCGCCGGAGGGAGATGTAAGATTCTGCCTGGGGTTGCGGGACCAGATCGCGGTGCTGGTGGACGGCACGGTGGTGCCCTGCTGCCTGGACCACGAGGGGGATGTCCCCCTGGGAAGCCTCCTGGAGCGGGATTTGGCGGAGATACTGAGCAGCCCCCGGGCCAGGGCGATCTACGATGGGTTTTCCCGGGGAAAGCCGGCGGAGGCGCTGTGCCGCCGCTGCGGCTTTGCCCGGCGGTTCGGATAATACTTTTTCTTGAAAGAAAAAGTATCAAAAAGAACTTTTACCGCGAGTCCCGGCATGCTGCTAATCCGGGATTCCCGCCCGGTAACGAGGGATTCATCTGGGAGAAGGAGAGCACGGTGGAGAGAGATGAAATCTTACAGGCCATAGCGGCTCCGTTGCTGGCCTGGTACGACAAGCATAAGCGCACCCTGCCCTGGCGGGGGACAAAGGACCCCTACCGGGTGTGGGTGTCGGAGATCATGCTCCAGCAGACCCGGGTGGCGGCGGTGATGCCCTACTACGCCCGCTGGATGGAGGCCCTGCCCACAGTGGCGGATCTGGCGGCGGCGGACGGGGAGCGGCTGATGAAGCTGTGGCAGGGCCTGGGTTACTACAGCCGGGCCCGGAACCTCCAAAAGGCGGCCAGAGTCATCATGGAGGACCACGGCGGCAGGTTCCCGGACACCAGGGAGGAGCTGATGAAGCTTCCCGGCGTGGGGGACTACACCGCCGGGGCCATCGCCTCCATTGCCTTTGGCCTCCCGGTGCCGGCGGTGGACGGCAACGTCCTCCGGGTGGCGGCCCGGGCGGCGGGGATGGAGGGCAACATCCTGGACCCGGCGGTCCGGGGGGAGATCCGCGCCGCCATGTCCGCCGCCATGCCCCAGGACAGGCCCGGGGAGTTCAACCAGGCCCTCATGGACCTGGGAGCCACGGTGTGCCTCCCCAACGGAGCGCCCCTCTGCGGGGACTGCCCCCTGGCGGGAATCTGCGAGGCCAACCGCCTGGGCCTCCAGGACAAGCTGCCGGTGCGGGAAAAAAAGCAGAAGCGGCGGGTGGAGAACCTGACCGTGTATCTGCTGATCCGGGGCGGACAGACGGCCCTCCGGAAGCGGCCGGACACCGGCCTCCTGGCGGGGCTGTGGGAGTTTCCCCACGTGCCGGGGGCCCTGGGGGAGGACGGCGCCGCCGGGCCCCTGGCGGCGTGGGGGCTGACGGCGGTGGACTGGCGGCGGAAGCTGACGGCCAAACACGTCTTCACCCACGTGGAGTGGCACATGACCGGCTATGTGGTCCAGGTCCGGGGGGACTGCCCGGAGTTCGCCTGGGTGGACCGGGCCGGACTGGAGGCCCTGGCGGTGCCCAGCGCCTTTGCCCGCTTCCTGAAGGAGGCCGGGGAGGCGCTGCCATAGCGCGGAGAATCCAGAAGAAAGGCCCGTCCGGTTCACTGTTTTTGTGAAGACAGGGCCCCCGGCGAAGCCGGAGGCCCTGTCCTTTACTGTTTTGCCCGGTCCCGCTCAATGAGGATCTTCAGTGCCTCCACGCCCACGCGAACGGCGGCGCTGGTGTCCTCGCTCATGTCCTGGTCCAGGCCGGCGGCCTCCCGCTCCTGGTTCCAGATCACGTGGAAGCAGCTGCCGCAGCGGACCTTCCGCGCCGCCGCCACCACAAAGAGGGCGGCGGACTCCATCTCGCTGGCCTTGACCCCCAGGCGCTTCCAGGCCTCCCACTTCTCCAGCAGCTCATAGCTCACCGGCATGCGGCCGGGGCTGTGCTGGCCGTAGAAGCTGTCCTTGCACTGGACCACACCCAGGTGGCGCCGCTTGCCCAGCTTCTCTGCGGCCTCCGCCAGGGAGGCGGTCACGCCGAAGTCGGGGACGGCGGGGAACTCGATGGGCGCGTACTCCCGGCTGGTGTGCTCGTAGCGGATGGCGCCGGTGGCCACCACGATGTCCCCGGAGCGCACGTCCAGGTCAATGCCCCCGCAGGTGCCCACCCGGACGAAGGTGTCCGCGCCGATGTTCACCAGTTCCTCCATGGCGATGGCGGCGGAGGGGCCGCCGATACCAGTGGAGCAGACGGAGACCTTTTCCCCCAGGAGAGTGCCGGTGTAGATGACGAACTCCCGATTCTGGCTGACGAAGCGGGCGTTGTCAAAGAGGGCGGCGATGGACGCGCACCTGCCCGGGTCCCCGGGCAGGATGCAGTAGCGGCCCACGTCGCCGGCGGCGCAGTTGATGTGGTACTGTTTTTCCAGTTCCTGCATGGCGGATACTCCTTTCTTTTTTACGCGGATGTGAAGGTGAGCGGTTTACGGATATTCGCGGAGAGCGGCCTTATTGGCCGTCCTTTTTTTCGGCGGTGACCTTGTTGAGGACGGCCACCAGGGACCAGATCACCAGAATGACTACAAAGATGCCCAGCATCCCCTTGCCCATGATGCCCAGGCAGGCCAAAATCAGTTCCGTGTTCATGGATGCATTTCCTCCTTACAGCAATTGTTCCACCAGGGTGATAATGAGACCGCCGGCGATGACGGAGGCGATCTGGCCGCTGACATTGGCGCCGGCGGCGTGCATCAGCAGGAAGTTGTAGGGGTCCTCGTCCCGGCCCATCTTGTGGACCATGCGGGAGGCCATGGGGAAGGCGGAGATGCCCGCCGCGCCCACCATGGGGTTGATCTTCTCCTTCACAAACAGGTTGAGGAGCTTGGCGAAGAACACGCCGCCCACGGTGTCGAACACAAAGCCCACCAGCCCCAGGCCCAGAATGAGAAGCGTCTGCCAGGTGACAAAGACCTCCGCCTTCATGCGGAAGGACACGGACAGGCCCAGCAGCAGCGTCACCAGGTTGGCCAGCTCGTGCTGGGCGCTCTGGCTGAGGCCGTCCAGGACGCCGCACTCCCGGATCAGGTTGCCGAACATGAGGAAGCCGATGAGCTCCGCGCTCTTGGGGGCCACGGTGCCGGCGATAACGGTGACGAAGATGGGGAAGAGAATCCGGGTGGCCCTGGACACCTGGCCGGGGTTGTAGGGCATGCGGATCAGCCGCTCCTTTTTGGTGGTGATGGCCTTGATGATGGGCGGCTGGATGATAGGCACCAGGGCCATGTAGGAGTAGGCCGCCACCATGATGGCCCCCTGGTAGGTGCTCTTGAAGTAGTTGGCCACGTAGATGCTGGTGGGGCCGTCGGCGGCGGCGATGATGGCGGCGGAGGCCGCGTCCTTCAAATCAAAGCCCAGCGCCACCGCCACCACCAGGGTGAAGAAGATGCCGAACTGGGCCGCCGCGCCGAAGAGAAACATCTTTGGGTTGGAGAGCAGGGGGCCGAAGTCGATCATGGCCCCGATGCCGATAAAGAGCAGCAGGGGAAAGAGCTCGCTGGCAATGCCGGCGTTGAAAAGAGTCTCGATGGCCTCGGTGTTGACCAAGGGCAGATTCACCAGAATGGCCCCGAAGCCCATGGGCAGCAGCAGAGTGGGTTCCATCTCCCGCTTGACGGCCAGGAAGATGAGGATAAGCCCCACGGCAATCATCACCCCCTGCTGCCAGGTGAAATTGAGAACGTTGAAGAACAGGCCGTTGAGAAGCTGCATGGCAGGACGCCTCCTTGTACGCTTCGATTAGCGGGAAGTATCGTCACCGTGCGGCGGAGTAAAGAGGGCAGAGCAGCGAAGAGCGAGTATAAAATTCTTTTTGCTTACTTTTTCTTCTAAGAAAAAGTAAGAGAGACCTTTGCGGCGCAGCGACGCACCGCAAAAGTCTCATCGTTACAGGTAAAGACGGGCTCCTCGCCGTACTGACGACCTTTACCGCGCCGGTGGCGCCGATTACTCCCTTTTACATATGTATGATACGATCAGGAGGGCCCAAATGTCAATACCAAAGTGAAAAATTTCTCCTGCTGTTTATCCCTGGGCGTACAGCGCAATGATGTTCCGGAGAATTTGAACCTCCTTGTCCATGCCCTCCACGGTGATGCACTCGTAGGGGCCGTGGAAGTTCATGCCGCCGGTGCCCAGGTTGGGGCAGGGGAGGCCCATGAAGCTGAGCCGCGCCCCGTCGGTGCCGCCCCGGATGGGGGCCACCGCGGGCGTCACCCCCGCCAGCTCCGCCGCCTTTTTGGCGTTTTCCACCAAGTGCATGCAGTCCTTCAGCTGGCCGGCCATGTTGTAGTAGCTGTCCCGCATCTCCAGGTCGATTCCGGCCCTGGGGTGAGCGGCCCGGACCTCCGCCACAGCCCGCTCCAGAAGGGACTTCTTTTCCTGGAATTTCTCCATGTCGTGGTCCCGGATGATGTAGGTCATCCGGGCGGAGGCAGTGGAACCGGTGAGTTCGTCCAGGTGGAAGAAGCCCTGGTAGCCCTCGGTGCGGGCGGGGATGGCATCGGCGGGCAGCCTGGCGTTCAGCTCCATGGCGATGAGCAGGGGAGAGGCGGCGGCCTCCACCAGGGCGCTGAGGCTGATCCGACGCGGCGAGAGCTAGGCGTACTTCGCGCCGAAAGCCGCCACGTCGAAGTGGTCCGGCCCCTGGCCGATCTCCTCGTCGGGGGTGAAGGCCACGCAGATCCTGCCGTGGGGCACACCGGAGGCGATCAGCTCCTCGCAGACGGTCATGATCTCGGCAATGCCCGCCTTGTCGTCCGCCCCCAGCAGGGTGGAGCCGTCGGCGGTGATGAGGGTACGGCCCTTCCAGCCCGCCAGATGGGGGAAGTCGGCCACACGGAGCACCCGGCCCCCCTTGGGCAGGGCCACGTCCCCGCCGTCGTAGTGGAAGTGGAGCACAGGCCGGACGTTCTCCCCGGAGAAGGCCGGGGAGGTGTCCATGTGGGCGATGAGCCCCAGGGCGGGCACGTCCTCACAGCCC
>CANRHK010000077.1 GCA_947630395.1 uncultured Oscillospiraceae bacterium | reverse complement strand
GGAACACCACCACGTTGTTCTGGTTGTCGTCGGTGACCAGCCACTGGAAGCCCTCCCAGCCGAAGTCCACCTGCCAAAGGGTGCTGTTGGCCTGATAGAAGTGGTTGATATCCCTGATATATTGCTGGATCTGCCGGTTGGGCTCATTTTCCAGAACGCCCCAGTCCAGCTGGCCCTGGAAAGCCCACTCCTTCTCGGTGCCCAGCTCCACGCCCATGAAGCTCAGCTTCTTGCCGGGGTGGGCGATGGTGTAGGCGTAGAACCCCCGGACGCCGGCGAACTTCTGCCAGGGGTCCCCGGGCATCTTGCCGTAGACCGATCCCTTCATGTGGACCACCTCGTCATGGCTCAGGGGCAGCACGTAGTTCTCGGAGAAAGCGTAGTACATGGAAAAGGTGATATCCCGGTGGTTCCCCTGGCGGAACCAGGGGTCCATCTTGAGATAGTGGCACATGTCGTTCATCCAGCCCATGTTCCACTTCAGGTTGAAGCCCAAGCCTCCGATGTCCGCGGGGCGGGTCACCAAGGGCCAGGCGGTGGACTCCTCCGCCACCATGAGCACGTCCGGGTTCACGGAGAACGCGGTCTTGTTGAGCTCCCGCAGGAAGTCGATGGCCTCCAGGTGCTCGTGCCCGCCGTTGACGTTGGGCACCCACTCCCCGGCCTGCCGGTTGTAGTCCAGATACAGCATGGACGCCACCGCGTCCACCCGGATGCCGTCCAGGTGGTACTCCTTCAGCCAGAAGGCGGCGGAGGACAGCAGGAAGCTCTTGACCTCGGGCCGGGCGTAGTCAAAGACACTGGTGCCCCAGGCGTAGTGCTCTCCCTTCCGGGGGTCGGCGTACTCGTAGCAGGGGCTGCCGTCAAAGCGGTAGAGGCCGTGCTCGTCCTTGCAGAAGTGGGAGGGCACCCAGTCCAGAATGATGCCGATACCGTTCTGGTGCATATAGTCCACAAAGAACTTGAAGTCGTCCGGTATGCCGTAGCGGGAGGTGGGGGCGTAGTAGCCGGTGACCTGGTTGCCCCAGCTGTCGTCCAGAGGGTACTCGGTGATGGGCAGCAGCTCAATGAAGTTGAAGCCCATGTCCTTCACATAGGGGGCCAGTTGTTCGGCGATCTCCCGGTAGCTCAGGAAGCCGCCGTCCTCCCGCCGCCGCCAGGAGCCCAGATGGACCTCGTAGATGTTCAGGGGGGAGTTGTAGATCGCGTGGTCCTTCCGGCTCTCCCGCCAGGCCCCGTCGCCCCAGGGATAGTCGCCCAGGGTGTAGAGCTTGCTGGCGTTGCCTGGCCGGGTCTCGGCGTGGAACGCGTAGGGGTCCGCCTTCATGCGGACCGCCCCGTCCGCGCCGGTGACGGAGAACTTGTAGTTGTCATAGGTCTTTCCGCCGGGGACAAAGCACTCCCAGATGCCGTTCTGGGTGATCCGGCCCATGGGGGCGGCGGCTGCGTCCCAGCCGTTGAAGTCTCCCACCACGGATACCGCCTGGGCATTGGGTGCCCACACGCGGAAGACATAGCCGTCCACCCCGTCCCGGCTGGCGGCGTGGGCGCCCATGAACTCATAGGCGCTGACAGACGTCCCCTCGTGGAACAGGTATGTATTCAGTTCGCTGGCCTCTTGATAGAGCATAATATCCTCCATTATCTGATGTGAATACTGGCGAATCTATCGGAAATCAAAGCGCCGCCTCTGTGCCGCTGGAAGAAAATGTTCCTTTATATCGTTGTATTATAGCGCAATTATCCGCCAATCGTCAAGGCGCGAGGCCTGTTTTCTCCAGGGCAAAAGCCACAAAAAAACGAACCCGCTTATGGTGTTTTTACTAAAATTTTTCGATTTGCGCCGCTGTGCTCTGGCTATTTTCTCTATAATTCGACAATTTCTCTTTTTTTATTCCCCGAAACCGCGTTTTTTCGAATTTTGGGAAAAGGTGTTTACTTTCATCGGATAAAGTGCTACAATAAAGACATCTTATGGGATGGAGGAACATCCGATGGCGAGGATTGCGAAAAAGGAAAAGAGCGACGGCCTGTACCGGGCCATTCTGACGCTGAAGACCGAGGAGGAGGTCTACAACTTCTTCCAGGATCTGTGCACTGTCACAGAGCTGCGGGCCATGGAGCAGCGGTTTGAGGTGGCCGTCCTTCTGCGGCAGGGGATGATCTACAACGACATTCTGGAACGGACCGGCGCCTCCAGCGCCACCATCAGCCGGGTTAACCGCTCCCTGGCCTTCGGCCACGGAGGCTATCAGGCCTACTTCGAGCGCAGCGCGGAGGAGAAGAAATGAGCGCCGCCGGGCGTCCGTTGGGCGCTTATGAGGCCCTGGCGGGGGTGTACGACGCCCTGACCGGG
Organism: uncultured Oscillospiraceae bacterium; assembly: GCA_947630395.1. Lineage (GTDB taxonomy): Bacteria > Bacillota > Clostridia > Oscillospirales > Oscillospiraceae > Pelethomonas. Next base: position 7,583 of record CANRHK010000077.1, on the reverse strand, counting down.
GACGTGGGCTACCAGCGGCGGGCGGACTACCTGGAGAAGCTGTTCCAGCGCAGCCGGATTCCTGTCCACACGGTGCTGGATCTGGCCTGCGGCACCGGGGAGATGACCGCCCTGCTGACGCGGCGGGGTTATGAGCTCATCTCCGTGGACAGCAGCCCGGAGATGCTCTCCGCCGCCCAGCAGAAAGCCATGGCGCTCACCGGTGAGCCGCCGGTGTTTCTCCAGCAGTCCATGCCGGAGCTGGATCTGTACGGCACGGTGGACGCCGCCGTCTGCTGCCTGGACAGCCTCAACTATCTCACCTCCCCCAAGGACGTCCAAAAGACGTTTGAGCGGCTGCACCTCTTTATCGCCCCCGGCGGCGTCCTGATTTTCGATATCAACAGCGCCGCCAAATTCCGCTCCCTGGACGGGCAGGTGTTCCTGGACGAGACGGAGGATGTGTACTGCGTCTGGCGGACGGAATACGACAAGCGCAATAAAATCTGCTCCTACTGGATGGATATCTTCACCCGCCGCCCGGACGGCGCCTGGAACCGGGCCGGGGAGGAGCACCGGCAGCGCGCCTATGAGGCGGAGGAGCTGCGCACATGGCTTCTGGACGCCGGATTCACCCACATCCGCACCTTCGGCGACTGCCGGATGAGCGCCCCCAGGGAGAATGAGCAGCGGATTTATTTTGCCGCCATCCGGGGAAAATAAGCGAAAAACAGAAGGGCTGGGGGCGTCGCCCTCGGCCCTCTCAAAAAGGAGATCTCTGCAATGGACAAATTGGTACGCGCCATCACCGCTGACGGCCAGGTCCAAGCCGTGGCGGTATCGACGAAGGGCCTTACCGAGCGGGCCAGAAATATCCACAAGACCCTTCCCGTGGCCACGGCGGCCCTGGGCCGCACCTTGGCCGCCGCCTCCATGATGGGCAACGCCCTGAAAGTGGACAACGCCAGCCTCACCCTCCAGATCAAGGGCGGCGGCCCCCTGGGCACGATCCTGGCCGTCTCCGACGCCCAGGGCAACGTCCGGGGCTATGTGGGCAATCCCCACGTGGACCTGCCCCTCCGCCCGGACGGCAAGCTGGATGTGGGCGGCGCTGTGGGCGCTGACGGCACCCTCACCGTCATCAAGGACCTCAATATGAAGGAACCCTACATCGGCAGCGTGGGCCTGCTGGGCGGCGAGATTGCCGAGGACCTGGCCGCCTACTTTGTGGAGAGTGAGCAGATCCCCACTGCCTGCGCCCTGGGGGTCCTGGTGAACCGGAACCAGAGCGTCCGCGCCGCCGGGGGCTATATCATCCAGCTGCTCCCCGGCGCCGGCGAGGACGTCATCAGCAGGGTGGAGGCCGGCGTCCTGGCGGCCGGTCCCGTCACCGGCCTCCTCGACCAGAACGATGACCCGGAGGCCCTTCTCCGCACCGTTCTGCCCGGCTTTGAGGTGAAAATACTGGAGACGTCGCCCATCGAGTACCGGTGCTACTGCTCCCGGAAGCGTGTGGAGCGGGCCCTCATCAGCATGGGCGTCCGCGATTTGGAGGACATGCTGACCCAGCAAGGGGGCTGTGAGCTGACCTGCCAGTTCTGTGACAAGGTTCACAGGTTTACCGCCGAGGATCTGCGCGCCCTGATTGACAGCATGCGGACTTAACCAGGAACATAATCAAAGTGGACCTGCTGGGGAAAGAGCTGTACAGAAAACTGCTGGTGATCCAGGAACTCTGCCGTCAGCGGTGGGATGAGGCAATAGAGGCAATTCTGTTACATGGCGTTACCATAGAACAAGAAGCCTTTTTATCCCAGTAAGCACAACATACTGTGTATGAAAGCTTCTTGATACATACGGAGGCCGATTATGAGGAAAACGATTTACAACAAACTTGTCCGAGACCATATCCCGGAAATTATCCAGACCTCCGGCAAGACCTGCACCATCGAAGTCCTCTCCGACGAGGACTATATCCAGGCCATTGATGCCAAGTTGGATGAAGAACTGGCCGAGTACCACAAGGATCAGAACATCGAGGAGCTGGCTGACCTGCTGGAGGTCCTTCGCGCCGCCGCAGTTGCCCGCGGGTATACTCTGGAGCAACTGAAGCATATGCGTGCGGAAAAAACCGCCAAACTCGAATCATGCAGTGATGTCATTCTAATGAAAGATATGCCTTGGAAATAAAAATTGACAAGATAAGGTGAAGTACCACGTTATTTTGGGGGTTGCGAATTATGCATGCGTTAAATAGCAAAAATCTCTTTGCATTTGGAATCCTTGAAGAGGCATATAACACTTATGAAGAAACAATAGAGGCAAACAAGTCCGCGAACACTGCTCCATTCGACCCGAAGGTTTATAAATCCCGAAATGAAATGATCAGTCGGGCTATGAATAAACCATTAAATCAATTCATTAAATCTAATCGCTTTATATTTACAAGCAATGCCGAAAAGATACATCTCAATAATAAAAACATCCTACTCTTCGACGGCACAACAGGTATTTCCAGGGCCCATAGTTACATTCATGGCTATCCAGCAGATTTTCACTTGCCTTCATTTAATGCTTTCTTTAATGCACTTGAAGTAGTGATCTGCTTAAGAATGATACAGACAGGAAGATTTCCTGATATGCCTAATGCATATGTTACAAACGAGCGAATTACTACCGCAATAGAGCGCATGGACGAAAGAATCAATCGCTTGGCAAATGTTTATCGCACGCAGCTTTTTCAACCTACACCCTGTTCGTTGTCTGAAGAAATAATCCCACCGGAATTCATTATTTTTAAATCATTAAGATCCTTATCTTGTAATATTAATAATCACAAAATTATTCCGGATTCTAAGCCTGTGTGGATCGTAGGGAAAAACATGTATGTCAGTATTCCCATCCATAAATGCTGTACATGCGGTAGAACTTTCATTGGTGAACAAACGCTGAAGCAGTTTATTCCTGAATACGGGTTGCCTTTTTTCTCTCATAAATACGATGGTTCTTATCCACCTGACTATTCGCTGTTCAAGCAATCAAAGTTATATTCTTTTTTGTATAATGTTCAGTTTGATGGTATGTCGAAGGAAGATCGTCAAGGCTTATTGGAACTCCTTTATAAAACGAAGTCTATGACATATTTTGAAATTGCCCGAGATCTCAATGATGATATCAATCAGTTTGAGAGAAACCCAGAGTTCTATGGGGCAGTAAAAAGGTGGAAAGAGGATTTAAAGTATATTAGCGATCTCGTTGAATCAGATTTAAAGAAAGGCATCGTAATCACATAAATCGAGGCCGGGGAAAATTCTGTGTAACCGACAAGGCTCGACAGGATGAAAGAGGCCGACTCTGTCAAGAATGTAAATAGAAACCAAAGTGACGGAGGAGTCCCTCTCCAGCATAGACCTTTCGCCATGGGAAAGAATACTGCTCCGTGAGTTTATCGGACGACTAGCCTTGAAACCGCGTACAATGCAGTACCGTATAAACCGGCCCGCTCCGCGTCAGGTCCGACCGCATCAGCGTCATACCCGCAGCCTCATAGGTCAGCTCCGGCATTTCCGCCGACAGCTCCGCCAGCTTGACCCCCTCCTTCAGCACCGCCCGGCGGGCCATGGTCAGGTGGGGACGGAATCTTCGGTCTTCCAGGGGAAAGCCCTTTTCACGGAGAAGCATCGACAAATTGCTCTGAAGCGATGCCAGAGTGTCATCCGCACCGATCTGCCGCCACAGGATATCTCCGTCATTGCGCTTGAACCGGCCCATGTGGCCGATGGTGATGGAAAACGGCGGCACGGCACAGGCGTCCATGGCGGCCGTGATGTCCCCCACGCGGGAAGCCGCAACCTGGCCCAGGAAAAACAGGGTCAGATGAAAATTCTCCCGGTGGGAGAACGTACCCTTTCCGCAGGCGCGGCGGAGCAGGGCCATGCTCTTCTCAAGTCCGGTTTTGACTTCCTCCGGACACTCGATGGCGATAAAAAGGCGAAGGCCGGTATTCATATCGCTTCTGCCCTCCTTCTGTTTTGCCCCTATTGTAGCAAGGAGCGCCTCGGGATGCAAGGATCCCCCCAAAAAAGCCACGCCGCCCGCCCCATTGGTGATTGAATCTTTTTCCAACTGGGGATATACTATCACTGGACGGCGGGACCGTTTCCGGACGCGCCGGGTTTCCACCGCATACGATCTGACAATACTTGATGGAGGTATATGACCATGCGCAAGAATTTTGGAGCAAAGCCCATCTGCTATCCCCAGCCGGTATTCATCCTGGCGGCCTACGACGAGAACGGTGTGCCCAACGCCATGAACGCCGCCTGGGGCGGCATCAGCGACGACACACAGATCTCCTTCTGCATCAGCGCCGGACACAAGACCACCCACGACATCCTGGTCAGTAAGGCGTTCACCGTCAGCATGGCGGACGCGGACCACGTGGTGGAATGCGACTATGTGGGTGTGGCGTCCGGCAACAACGTGGCGGACAAGCTGGACAGGGCCGGACTGCACACCACAAAGAGCGAGTTTGTGAACGCACCGCTGATCGACGAGCTGGCCATGGCGCTGGAGTGCAAGCTGGTGAGCTATGACCCGGAGAGTTGCCGGCTGGTGGGAGAGATCGTCAACGTGTGCGCCGACGAGCGTGTGCTGACGGACGGCAAGATCGATCCGGCCAAGCTGCGGCCCATCACCTTTGACCCTGTGAACCACACCTATCTGGTGCTGGGAGAGAAGGTCGGAAACGCGTTTAAGGACGGGCTGAAGCTGAAATAAAGAAAAAACAGGCCCCCGGGAGAGGCATCCGCGCCCTTCCGGGGGTTCAGAATTTGAGACAGCGTAAACAATAAACGTCCCGAGAGAGTTCCCTCTACGCCGCTTTCACCGGCAGCGTCACGGGATGGAGCAGCCCATCCGACATGACGGGAACCGGCGGCCTGGGCAAGATTTCTGTTGCTTTCCGGGCGCTGCGCAGGTATGATAGAGACACCATAGAGTAAGGGGGAAAGCGGCGATGTGGAAATGCCCCAAATGCGGACGGGAATTTCAAAAGCGGGATCAGAGCCACTACTGCGGCGAAAAGCCCCAGACCATCGACGAGTATATTCTGTCCCAGGACAGCTCCCGGCAGGCTGATCTGCGCCTTGTCCGGCAGGCCCTGCGCCAGGCGCTGCCCGAGGCGGAGGAGCGCATCTCCTGGAGTATGCCCACCTATTGGAAGGAGCATAATATCATCCACTTTGCCGCCTCCAAAAAGCATATCGGCCTGTATCCAGGCGCGGAGGCGGTGGAGGCGTTCCAGGAGGAATTGAAGGACTACGGGACAGACAAGGGGACCATCCGTATTCCGTATGGCCGGATCGATACCGCCCTCATTGAGAGAATTGCGCGGTGGTGCTGGGAGACAGAACACCACGCCTGATTTTTCTTGAAAGAGCCGCGACGGAAATATTCGGATGGAGGCTGCGGCAGTGTGAACAAAAAAGCGCCCTACGCCTTTCTCCGGTTGAGCTGATACCCCACCACGCCGCCGATCAGGCCGCCCACGATGTGGGCCATGTTGGAGATATTATCCTGTACCGCAATGCCCTCGTAGATTTGCTGGCCGATAAAGATGACTGACACCAGGATGAACGTCAGCGGGATGTCCCCGTGCTTGAAGCTGGTGAAGGACGCCAGCAGGATAAAGGCGAACACCACGCCGCTGGAGCCGCACAGAGCCACATTGGGGAAGAAAACATAGTTCACGATTCCCGTGACTGCGGCGGTCAGCAGGATCACCACTGTCAGCCGCTTGGAGCCGTACTTCTCCTCCAGAAGCGGGCCCAGCAGCAGGAGGTAGGACGCGTTCCCCAGAAAGTGCGCCCAGGAGCCGTGGCCCAGGATATGGGTGAAGAACCGGAGGTAGGTCAACAGACTGGACAGCGGCGAACGGTACGTCATAAAGAGCAGCTGCGTGACCCGGCCGCCGGTGAGGAGCCCCGCCGCCGTCACACCGAAGCACAGGAACACCAGCACCAGCACCACCGGGGAATTGAACCGGATACGGACCGTTTTCATCGCTTTCACCCCGCACGATCAAAATTTCATCCTGCCGGTATCATATCACAAATATGAGCCGTTATCAATCCCTTGCCAAACGGGACGGGCCGCGGTATACTGAAGGCAGGAAATACCCGTAGTGAATGGGAGGACGAGCACATGGCACCTGAGATTCGCCGCATTGATGACGCCACATGGAGCTTTGAGGAGCCCGGCGTCCGCTTCTTTCTCCTGACCGGCCGGGAGAAGGCCCTGCTCATTGACAGCGGGATGCAGACCCACAACGCCAAGGAGCTGGCCCAGGGCCTCACGGACCTGCCCCTGCTCCTGCTGAACACCCATGCCGATCCGGACCATCTGGGGAGCTGCGGCGAGTTTGAAGCCTTCTATATGCACCCCGCCGAGGCGTCCAACTACTACAACTCCCACGGCGGGACCAGCGGCTTCACGCCTGTCTGGGACGGGGATGTGCTGGACCTGGGGGACCGGCCCCTCCGCATGATTGAAATTCCCGGCCACACCCCCGGCAGTATCGCCGTTCTGGACGTGAAATTCCGCCGGTTGTTCTCCGGGGACGCAGTGCAAAATGGCCACATCTTCATGTTCGGCATCCAGCGGGAGATGCACGCTTACCGGCACAGCCTCCTGCGGCTGCAAAAGTACGCGGGGAGCTTCGATGAAGTCTATCCCTCCCACGCCGCCTGTCCGGTGAAGCCGAAGATCATCATGAAGCTCTACGATGCGGCGGGCCGTATCTTGGACGGCACAGTGGCTGGGAGCCCCGGCGAGATGCACGGCAAGGCCGTCACCGTCTATGAGCCGGGTCCCGCCGTGTTCTTGTGCGACGCGAAAAAATAGGGGGAGCATACACATGGAATCGCTTCTGGAATTGATGCGGGACCGGCGCAGCGTCCGGTCCTATACGGATGAGCCTGTACCGGAGGGAAAACTGGAGAAAATTCTCCAGGCGGGGCTGCTGTCCCCCTCCGGGAAGAACACCCGGCCCTGGGAGTTCGTGGTTGTCCGGGACAGGGAGACGCTGCAACGGATGGCGGAGTGCCGGGCAGGTGCGGCGAAGATGCTCTCCGACGCGGCCTGCGCTATTGTGGTGCTGGGGGACGAGGAGAAAACCGATACCGTCATTGAGGACTGCTCCATTGCGCTGGCCCAGATGCACCTGATGGCGGCCAGCCTGGGGCTGGGGAGCTGCTGGATTCAGGGCAGGCTCCGGCAGACCCCCGATGGCAGGACCACGGAGGACTATCTGCGGGAGCTGCTGGACTTCCCCGCGTCCATGCGGCTGGAGGCGATCCTCTCCATCGGCGTACCGGCGCAAGCTCCGGCACCCCATGAGGCGCCGGATGTCCACTGCGGAAAGGTGCATTGGGAGAGGTTCTGAAAATCAAAACCACGCGTTTCCCGCTAATCTCATTAAGATAAGCCCGCCAACGCAACCGCCTCCGGGAGAGAATCTTGGAGGCGGTTAAGTAAACACATACATCAGGGAAATGGGCACAACAAAGGCGCGGAGTTTCCTCCGCGAAAAACGGGAAATGTGA
>CANRHK010000076.1 GCA_947630395.1 uncultured Oscillospiraceae bacterium | reverse complement strand
CATCTCCGATCCCCGGACCATCTTCTCCAGCACCGGCAGCACCTCCGCCGCTGGGCCATACAGCAGGGCCAGCCGGCCCAGTTCGCCGGCAAGGGACTTCTCCACCCCGGCCTGGGCGCATATACTGCGGATGGCGGACACATTTTTCCGCCCCAGCTCCCGGAGAAGGGCGGCGCGCACGTCCGCTTCCACACCCGCCAGCAGCCCGGAGACAAAGCCCATGTGGCTCACGTCCAGCAGGTACTCCCCGCCGCCGATGGCCTCCAGGCTCTCCGCGGCCAAATACAGCACCTCGCCCACGGCGAAGAGATCCAGATCCCCCATGCACTCCAGTCCGGCCTGCATGATCTCCCGGTAGCCCATGGAGGCGGGGGAGGTGCGGTAGACGTTCTCCTGGTAGTAGACCTTCTGGAGGCCACCCGGGCTCTCCCGGGCGTTCTTCACAATGGAGAGGGTCACATCCGGCTTCAAAGCCATGAGCCGCCCGTCGGTGTCCGTAAAGGTCAGGATGTCCTCGCTGACCAGAAAGCTCTTGTTGCGGACGTACAGATCGTACGCCTCGAATTTGCTCATGCGGTAGGGCAGATAGCCGTGGCGGCGGTACAGCTCCCGCAGCCGGAAGCCGGCCCTCTCGTCGCTGCGCATGATGGACGAAGCGTCCATGTCCCCTCACTCCTTCTGATCCGTATTGCCGGTCCCGTCCAGCCGGTCCAGCACCGCGCGGTATCCGCCCGCGCCATAGGTGAGGCACCGGTTGACCCGGCTGATGGTGGCGCTGCTGGCGCCGGTGGCGCCGGCAATGCGGCTGTAGATCATCCGCTCCCGCAGCAGCCGCGCCACCAGAATGCGCTGGGAGCAGTCCTGGATCTCCCGGCCGGTCATCAGGTCCTCCAGAAAGGCCCGGCACTCCTCCTCGCTCTCCAGAGAGAGAATTGCCCGCACCAGCAGATGCCCCCCCTCAGAATCAAACAGGCCCATAGGCGCGCTCCTTTCCGCTGCGTACAGCCTTTTGCTTTTGCACTTTAGCATGGTAACACGCTATCAAAGAAAAGTCAAGAGCCCATTTGTACAAACTGAGAGGGGATCAGGTGGAATTTTCTGGTTGAATTACCGGCAAAATATACAAAAGTAAACACAAACATCCGTTAAAAACAGAAAAAATTTCAGAAATTTGATAGTTTTCTATAATTTTTCTGGACAAAGTGACAATAAGTCATGTATAATAGGTCAACCTTGAAGAAGGGGTCTATTCCCACTGCCCGGCAGCCAGGGCAGCGCGACCTGAAAGGAGGGGAAATGGCTATGATGGAGCAGCAGAGCAGCAGCATTTACAAGCATTCGATGAAGCTGGAACGCAGGACCGCGTCGCTCTATGTCCAGAATACCGGCTGTCAGCAGTGTCCCCCTAATTATGGGTGGGGACCGGGGGTGCGCAACCACTTTCTCCTGCACCACGTGGTGAAAGGACGTGGCGTGTTCCACTGCCAGAACAAGCGGTATGAGCTGGGGGAGGGAGATACCTTCCTGATCTACCCGGAGACGACCATTCACTACCACGCCGACGCGGAGGAGCCCTGGGAGTACGTCTGGGTGGGCTTCAGCGGCCTGGATGCCCAGGCGTACATGGAGCAGACGGATTTCACACCCGAGGACCCGGTCTTCCGGGGGGAGGACAGCCGGCGCCTGCGGGAGCTCATGGAGTCGGTGTACGGCAGCTACGGCACCTCTTCCTGGGAGCAGCTGGAGATGAGCGCACGGCTCTATACCCTGCTGTCCTACCTGGTGAAGAACGCCCAGCGGCGGGGAAGGCCCAGGAGGACACGGACTGCGCCCGCCTGGCGGCGGAGTACATCATCAACCACTATGAGGAGCCCATCACCGTGGAGGGCCTGGCGGCCTACACCTCTGTGAGCCACAGCAGCCTGTACCGCCGGTTTATCAAGCGGTTCCAGATCTCGCCCAAGAGGTTCCTGATGGAGTACCGCATCGAGCGGGCCTGTGCGCTGCTGGCGGATACCAACTGCTCGGTTCAGGAGATCTCCAACTCCGTGGGCTTTGAGGACCCGTTCTACTTTTCCCGGGCCTTCAAGGAGGTCAAGGGCCTCTCGCCCAGGCAGTACGCCAACCGGGTGCGGCTGGAGCGAAAAAATTCATAGGGTATCAAAAGGGCTCTGGCGAAGGCCAGGGCCCTTTCTGACAGAAAAGTGAGATAAGATGCTCAAAATATCCATGTTCATTCCGCGCGGGGCCCTCTTATAATAGGAGCACATAGAGCTGAAAACGCGGAGAACCTGGGGAGGACAGCCATGAACAGTCAGTTTTCTACATTGCAAGATTTTGAAAAGATGGGACCGGCGCTGGAGAGGGTGTACGGGCAGAAAGCGCCCCGGCAGATGGAGCGGTGCCGCCAGGTGCTGGCGGGATTGGAGGACACCTACGGCCCCGCGGAGAGGTTCGCTCTCTTTTCCGCCCCCGGCCGGACGGAGATCGGCGGCAACCACACCGACCACCAGCACGGCCTGGTGCTGGCGGGCAGCATCGATTTGGACATACTGGCCGCTGTGACCCCCAACGGGGAGAACGTGATCCGGGTGCGGGGGGACGCATTCCCCATGGATGCGGTGAAGCTGTCTGATTTGGCCCCCCGGGAGGAGGAGAAAGGCACCTCCGCCGCCCTGATCCGCGGCGTGGCCGCGTGGTTTGCCGATCACGGCTGCGCGCTGGAGGGCTTCAACGCCTACACCGTTTCCAGCGTGCTGAAGGGCAGCGGCCTCTCCTCCAGCGCCGCCTTCGAGGTGCTGCTGGGGAACATCCTCAACGAGCTGTTCAACGGCGGCAGATGCACCCCGGTGGAGCTGGCCAAAATCGGCCAGTACGCGGAGAACGTCTACTTCGGCAAGCCCAGCGGCCTCCTGGATCAGATGGCCTGCTCAGTGGGCGGCATGGTGGCCATGGACTTCGCCGATACCGTGAGTCCGGTGGTGGAGCGGGTGAATTTCGACTTCGCCTCCGCCGGACACACTCTCTGCATCATCGACAGCGGCGCGGACCACGCGGATCTGACCGGCGAGTACGCCGCTGTCACCCGGGAGCTTCGCGCCGTCTGCGCCCACTTCGGCAAAAACGTCCTCCGGGAGGTGCCGGAGGCGGACTTCTGGGCCGCCCTGCCGGAGGTGCGGCGGGAGTGCGGCGATCGGGCGGTGCTGCGGGCCGTCCATATCTACAGTGAGAACCGTCGGGCCGAGGGGGAGGCCGATGCTCTCCGCCGGGGGGACTTCGCCGGATTTTTGCAGCTGGTGAAGGCCTCCGGCCTCTCCAGCTGGCGGTACCTGCAAAACGTGACCCCCGCCGGATACGCGGCACACCAGGAGGTGGCGGTGGCCCTGGCGCTGTGCGAGACGCTGCTGGGGAAGCGGGGGGCCTCCCGCGTCCACGGGGGCGGCTTTGCGGGGACGGTGCAGGCCTTTGTGCCCATGGACATGCTGGAGGGCTTCCGGACGGAGATCGACCGTATCCTGGGGGAGGGCGCCTGCCACGTGCTGACCATCCGCCCCGTGGGCGGCGTCCGGCTGCTGTAAGGAGGTGCGCGCCGTGGTGAACGAGGCCATGTCCAAGCTGGTGACCTACGCTCTGCGGACGGGGCTGATTGAGGCGTGCGAGACCGCCTGGGCTGTCAACAGCATCCTGGATGTGCTGAAGCTGGACGCCTACGCCGGCCCCGGCCGGGAGTGGGGCGAGATTGAGCTGGCCCCGGTGCTGGAGGAGCTGCTGGACGACGCTTATCAGCGCGGGGTGCTGGCGGAGAACTCCGTGGTGTACCGGGATCTGCTGGACACGGAGATCATGGGCCGTCTCACGCCACGGCCGGCCCAGGTGATTGAGAAATTCCAGGAACTGTACAGGAAAAGCCCTGTACAGTCTACCGACTGGTACTACCGGTTCAGCCAGGACACAAACTACATCCGACGGGACAGAATTGCCAAGGACGTGAAGTGGGTGGCGCCCACGGAGTACGGCGATCTGGACATTACCATCAACCTGTCCAAGCCGGAAAAGGACCCCAAGGCCATCGCCGCCGCCCGGAACCTGCCCGCCTCCGCCTATCCCCGCTGCCAGCTGTGCGCGGAGAACGAAGGCTACGCGGGCCGCGTCAACTATCCCGCCCGGCAGAACCACCGGATGGTGCCCATCACCGTCAACGGATCCGCCTGGTTCCTCCAGTACAGCCCCTACGTCTACTACAATGAGCACTGCATCTGTCTGAACCGGGAGCACGTGCCCATGAAGATCGACCGGGCCTGCTTCCAGAAGCTGCTGGACTTCGTCCGCCAGTTCCCCCACTACTTTGTGGGGTCCAACGCGGACCTGCCCATTGTGGGCGGCTCCATCCTGTCCCACGACCACTTCCAGGGAGGGCGGTACACCTTTGCCATGGCGAAAGCCCCTATCGAGATCCCTGTTACGTTCCCAGGCTTTGCGGATGTGGAGGCGGGGATTGTAAAGTGGCCCATGGCGGTGATCCGGATCCACTCCGAGGAACCCGAGCGGCTGGTAGACCTGGCGGATAAGATTCTCGCCGCCTGGCGTGGCTACACCGACGAGGCGGCGGTCATCTACGCCGAGACCGGCGGCGTGCCCCACAACACCGTCACCCCCATTGCCCGCTTCCGGGAGGGGAAGTTCGAGCTGGATCTGGTGCTGCGGAATAACCTCACCACGGAGGAGCACCCCCTGGGACTGTACCACCCTCACGCGGAGCTGCACCACATTAAAAAGGAGAACATCGGCCTCATCGAGGTCATGGGTCTGGCGGTGCTGCCGGCGCGGCTGAAGGGGGAGCTTCAAAAGCTGGCGGCGGCGCTGGTGAAAGGGGAAGACCCCGCCGGTGACCCGGAGACTGCGAAGCATGCCGCCTGGGCGGCGGAGCTGTGCAGGCGGTATACTTTTACAGCGGAAAATGCGGAGGAAATCCTCCGGCAGGAGGTGGGCAAGGTGTTTGCCCGGGTGCTGGAGGACGCGGGAGTGTACAAATGCACCCCGGCAGGCCGGGAGGCGTTTTTAAGGTTCATCGAGAGCGTAAAATAAAAAGAGACAGCGGGAGGCGCGGCCACTGGCCGCGCCTTTTGACGCAAGTTGCAAAAATCTTGGCGGTTGGGCGCCGCATCGATATGTCCGTACAACAACCTTGAATTAGCCGCTTCGCCTCATACACGGGAGCCGGTTCGGTTTAGAGAGAACCAGCCAAAGGTCGAGCACAAAAAATCAATTAGACATTGGGGTTCTCAGGGGGGACCCCTGAGCGTGTTTTTGGTTACTTTTTGCACGAGCAAAAAGTGACCCGTGGGCCGCCGCAGTGCCAGGGCGTGGGGCCGGAGAGGCACCTACTGAGTCAGCAGCCGCTTTACCACCGCCAGCAACCCCTCCACGTCCTCTTCCGTGGACTGCCAGCCGGTGACGAACCGGATGCAAGTCCGGTCCTCCGGCAGCTTCTCCTGAATCTCAAAGGCGGCCTCCCGCTCCAACCCGGCCACGACCTTATCCGGGAAGATGGGGAAAATCTGGTTGCTGGGGCTCTCCACCAGGAACGCCACCCCCAGCGCCCGCAATCCCACCGCCAGAGACTGGGCCAGCTTATTTTCCCTGGCCGCGATGGACAAATACAGATTATCCTTTAACACGGCCTCGAACTGCACCCCCAGCAGGCGGCCCTTGGCCAGCACCGCGCCCTGCTGCTTCATGCAGTTGCGGAAGTAGGGCTGTAGCGCGGGGTTGACGATGACCAGGGCCTCGCCGAAGAGGAGGCCGTTCTTGGTGCCGCCCACAGTGAAAGCGTCGCAGCAGGCGGCGTAGCCGGGGAAACCCGCGTCCCCGGCGGCGATGGCGGATCCCAGCCGTGCCCCGTCGCAGTAGAGCAGCAGCCCCAGATCATCGCACGCCGCCCGCAGGGCCCGCAGCTCCGCCAGGGAGTAGACGGTGCCCACCTCGGTAGTGTTGGAGATGTAGACTAAGCGGGGGACCACCATGTGCTCGGAGGAGTGTGCCTCCGTAGCTGCGCGGATGGTGTCCGGCGTCAGCTTGCCGTCCGGGGCGGGGAGGTGGAGGACCTTGTGGCCGTCCTGCTCCACGGCCCCGGTCTCGTGGACGCAGATGTGGCCGGTGGAGGCCGCTATGGCCGCCTCCCAGGGGCGGAGGAACGCCCCGATGGCGGTCTTGTTCACCTGGGTGCCCCCCACAAAGAAGTGGACCGCCGCCTCCGGCGCGGCGCAGAGGCGCCGGATGGTCTCCGCCGCCGCCTCGCAGCGGGGGTCCAGGCCGTAGCCTGTGGTCAGATCGGCGTTGGTGCGGCAGAGGGCTTCCAGCACCGCGGGGTGGGCCCCGGCGGAGTAGTCGTTTCGGAAGAAGAGCATGGGTGTACCTCCCGCAAAAACAAATTCTCAGCACAGTATACCAAACCCGGTATGAAAATGCAAGCGGGCCTGCCACGTATTATTTGTGATTCCTCCCAATACCCCCAAAATGTAGGGACGCCTCTTTTGGCACAAACGCAGAAAAGCGAAATCCCCCTTGTAAAAGTGAAAATGCTGTGGTATCCTTATGCACAGCGAAAACAGGGAGGGCGGTCTATGAAGGGCTGCACGACACAGTACAGAAGAAGCGGAGAGAGCGCCTAACGTCAGGATTTGACGTGAGGAAGGGCTCTCTTTTTTTGCAGACAGGCACAGCCGGCGGGGGACAGGCCCCGCCGCGGCGGGAAAGGCGGTTTTGTATGTTGAAAGCGACACTGATTTTGGAAAATGGGGCCATATTCGAGGGGGAGAGCATCGGATCCACCGAGGATGTGGTCTGTGAGATGGTCTTCAACACCTCCATGGTGGGCTACCAGGAGATTCTGACCGACCCCTCCTACGCCGGGCAGGGCGTGGTCATGACCTACCCCCTTATCGGCAACTACGGCGCCAACGGCGAGGACGACGAGTCCCGCCGCCCCTGGGCGGAGGCCCTCATCATCCGCCACCTGGCCCCCCGGGGCAGCAATTTCCGCTGCACCAGCACCTTAAACGACTACCTGATCCGCCACGGCATCACCGGCATCCAGGACATCGACACCCGGGCCCTGACCCGGATTCTCCGCATGCAGGGCGTCATGAACGGCGTCATCACCTGCGAGGAGCACTACGACATGGACGCGCTGATGGAGAAGATGCGCGCCTACCGGGTGCGGGGCACCGTAGAGCGCACCACCATCGGCCACGTGGAGCACATCCCCGGCCCCGGCTACCGGGTGGCTCTCTACGACTTCGGCGAGAAGATCAACATGACCAAGCGGCTGAGCGCCTACGGCTGCGATCTCACCGTCTACCCCGCCCATACCCCCGCCGGGGAGGTGCTCGCGGGGAACTACGACGGCATTATGCTCTCCAACGGCCCCGGCGACCCGGCGGACTGCGTGGAGATCATCGGCGAGGTGAAGAAGCTCTACGACTCCGGCCTGCCCATCTTCGCCATCTGCCTGGGTCACCAGCTCATGGCCCTGGCCAACGGGGCCACCACCCGGAAGATGCGCTTCGGCCACCGGGGCGCCAACCACCCGGTGAAGGATCTGAAGCGGGGCCGCTGCTTCATCACCAGCCAGAACCACGGCTACGTGGTGGAGGAGGGCTCCATGGACCCGGCGGTGGCCCAGGTCAGCCACGTGAACGTCAACGACGGATCCCTGGAGGGTCTGCGGTATCTGCAAAAGCCCGTCTTTACCGTCCAGTTCCATCCCGAGGCCTCTCCGGGCCCGGTGGATACGGACTATCTGTTCCAGGACTTCATCGATCTGATCCGCCAGACCAAGGAGGGGGGCCGTACCAATGCCTAAGGATCCTGCCATCAAGAAAGTGCTCGTCATCGGCTCCGGCCCCATCATCATCGGCCAGGCCGCGGAGTTCGACTACGCCGGCACCCAGGCCTGCCGGGCCCTGAAGGAGGAGGGCGTGGAGGTGGTGCTGGTCAACTCCAACCCCGCCACCATCATGACCGACAAGGACGTGGCCGACCACGTCTACATTGAGCCCCTGAACATCTACAGCCTCACCGCCGTCATCGAGAAGGAGCGGCCCGACGCCCTGCTGCCCACCCTGGGCGGCCAGGCGGGGCTGAATCTCGCCATGGCGCTCTGCGAGGACGGGACCCTGGAGAAGTACGGGGTGCGCCTGCTGGGCACCAGCGCCGAGTCCATCCGCAAGGCGGAGGACCGCCAGGGCTTCAAGGACACCATGGAGTCCATCCATCAGCCCTGCATCGTCTCCAGGGTGGTCCGCACCGTCCCCGACGCCCTGGCTTTCGCCGGGGAGATCGGTTACCCGGTGATTGTCCGGCCCGCCTACACGCTGGGCGGCACCGGCGGCGGCATCGCCTACGACGAGCTCATGCTCCAGGAGATTGCCGGGCGGGGCATCTCTCTGTCCAGGGTGGGGGAGGTCCTCATTGAGCGGTGCATCTCCGGCTGGAAGGAGATCGAGTTCGAGGTCATGCGGGACGCTGCCGGCACGGTGATCACCATCTGCTCCATGGAGAACCTGGATCCGGTGGGCGTCCACACCGGCGACTCCATCGTCATCGCCCCCACCCAGACTCTGGCGAATAAGGAATACCAGATGCTGCGCACCGCGGCTCTGGATATCATCACCGCCCTGGGCATCGAGGGCGGGTGCAACTGCCAGTTCGCCCTGCACCCGGAGTCCTTCGAGTACGCGGTCATCGAGGTAAACCCCCGGGTCAGCCGGTCCTCCGCCCTGGCCTCCAAGGCCACCGGCTACCCCATCGCCAAGGTGGCGGCCAAGATCGCCCTGGGCTACACCCTGGACGAGATCCCCAACGCCGTCACCGGCAAGACCACCGCCTGCTTCGAGCCGGCCCTGGACTACTGCGTCATGAAGCTGCCCCGGCTGCCCTTTGACAAGTTCACCACCGCCAAGCGCACCCTGGGCACCCAGATGAAGGCCACCGGCGAGGTCATGGCCATCGGCAACAGCTTCGCCAACGCCCTTTTGAAGGCCATCCGCTCCCTGGAGCTGAACGTCCACTCCCTGCGCCTGCCCAAGCTCCAGGCCATGGGCACCAAGAAGATCTGGGACAAGCTCTTCGACGTGGACGACGAGCGGATCTTCGTCATCGCCGAAGCCCTCCGCCGGGGCATCAGCCCGGAGGAGATCAACCGGATTACCAAGTGGGATATCTGGTTTATCGACCGCCTGGGCACCATCGTCAATCTGGAGAACAAGCTGAGCCAGGGCATCCCCGACGCCAAGACCCTCCGCTTTGCCAAGGAGGTGGGCTTCGCCGACTCCTTCATCGCCGAGCTCTGCGGCGTCAAGCGCATTGACATCCGGGAGCTGCGCCGGAAGTACGGTATCCGGCCCACCTACAAGATGGTGGACACCTGCGCCGCCGAGTTCGACGCCCAGACGCCCTACTACTACTCCACCTACGACATTGAAAACGAGTCCGTGCCCGTGGACAACGGCAAGAAGAAGGTCCTGGTCCTGGGGTCCGGCCCCATCCGCATCGGCCAGGGCATTGAGTTTGACTACTGCTCGGTCCACTCCGTGTGGGCCCTCAAGAAGCTGGGCTGCGAGACCATCATTGTGAACAACAACCCGGAGACCGTCTCCACGGATTTCGATATCGCGGACCGGCTGTACTTTGAGCCCCTGACCCCGGAGGATGTGGAGCACATTGTGGAGCTGGAGAAGCCCTGGGGCGCGGTGGTCCAGTTCGGCGGGCAGACCGCCATCAAGCTGGCCAAGACCCTGGCGGACATGGGCCTGCCCATCCTGGGCACCAGCGCTGACGGCGTGGACGCCGCCGAGGACCGGGAGCGGTTCGACGAGATTCTCAATATCTGCGGCATCCCCCGGGCCGCCGGCCGGACCATCTTCACCACCGAGGAGGCCATCGCCGCGGCCAACGAGATTGGCTACCCGGTGCTGGTGCGGCCCAGCTACGTCCTGGGCG
>CANRHK010000075.1 GCA_947630395.1 uncultured Oscillospiraceae bacterium | reverse complement strand
CGGCGCGTTCAGCGTGTGGAACATGATCATCGCCCGCACCTACTACCTGGGCATTCCCCGTGACCTCCAGGAGGCGGCGGACATCGACGGCGCCAGCGAGATGGACTACTTCTTCAAGATTCTGCTTCCCGTCTGCACCCCCATCATCGCCACCATCTCCATGTGGAACTTCGTGGGTATGTGGAACAGCTACTTTGACGCCATGATCTATCTGAACAGCGCGTCCAAGCAGCCCCTGCAGTTGGTGCTGCGCTCCATCCTGATTCAGAACCAGCCCGAGCCCGGCATGGTCTCCGATATGCAGAGCACCGCCGCCCGCGCTCAGCTGGCCGAGCTGCTGAAGTACGCCACGATCATCATCTCCAGTCTGCCCCTGATGATCATGTATCCGTTCTTCCAGAAGTACTTCGACAACGGCATCATGGCCGGCGCCGTCAAGGGATGATCAGATGAGAATCATTTTTCTGTCAGAAAAATGAGAGCCTTTTTCTTGGAAAAAGGCAAAAAGTCCTACCTTCCAGTGTTTTTACAGGCGGGCACGCCTGCGAAACAATTAAAAACGATGAAAAAGGAGAAACGACAATGAGCAAGTTCTATCGCAAGGGCCTCGCCCTGCTGCTGGCTGTTGCCACCATGCTGACGCTGCTGGTGGGCTGCGGCGGCGGTGGCGGCGCGGCTGGCGGCGGCAAGGGCCTGGAAGTGGACCCCGCCGAGGTCGCTATGCCCCTGGCTGAGAAGGCCACCATCAAGGGCATGACCAAGTTCCCCGCGGGCACCGAGTCCGAGCCCAACAACCGCACTATCTTCAAGCGCCTGGAGGAGCAGACCAACGTCCATGTGGAGTGGCGCGCCATCCAGAGCGACCAGTGGGGCGACAAGATCCAGCTGGAGATGGCCAACAAGAAGACCCTCCCCGAGTTCGTGTTCGACGCCGGTTTCGGCAACGCCGACCTGCTGAAGTACGGCAAGAACGGCGTCATCATCCCCCTGGAGGAGTACATCGACAAGTATATGCCCAACCTGTGCAAGGTCTTTGAGCAGGTCCCCGAGTACAAGGCCATGTGCATGGATTCTGACGGCCACATCTGGGCTCTGCCCTGGATCGAGCAGCTGGGCTATGAGAAGACCGCCATTCAGCTCCTGGACAATATGCCCTACATCAACACCGCGTGGCTGGACTATCTGAAGCTGGATATGCCCACCACCACCGATGAGTTCGAGGCCGTCCTGAAGGCGTTCAAGGACAACGCCGCTGACCTCAAGTCCCACTTCGGCATCGACGGCGATATCATCCCCATGTCCTGCATCATGAACGACGGCGGCCAGGATCCCTACATCCTCATCAACGGCTTCGGCGAGGGCTACGGCGATCCCGACACCTGGAAGCACATGGTTGTCACCGACGACGGCAAGGTCGTCTGCGACGCCCAGAGCGAGGGCTTCAAGAAGGGCACCGAGTGGCTGCACAAGCTGTATGAGGAAGGCCTCATCGATGTGGATGCTTTCACCCAGGATTGGTCCACCTACGTCGCCAAGGGCAAGAGCGGCCGCTACGGCGTCTGCTTCACCTGGGACGTGGCCAACGTTGCCCCCTCCCTGGAGGGCTGGGAGCCCCTGCCCATGCTCCAGGCTGACACCAAGTGCATCACCCCCGACACCAACGCCTACTTCTCCGGCTTTGACCGCGGCCGCTGCGTCGTGACCTCCGCCGCCGAGAACCCCGCTCTGGTCTGCTCCTGGCTGGATCAGATGTACGTGCCCATCCAGAGCCCGCAGAACAACTGGGGCACCTATGACGAGGGTGACGATTTCGACATCTTCGAGATGAGCACCAACGACAAGGGCGAGCCCATGCTGAAGCACGCGCCTCTGGGCGATGCCTCCCCCGTGGAGGTCCGCGAGGCTGAGAGCGTCAACGGCCCCCTGGCCATTCTGGACAGCTACTACGGCGTGTATGTCACCCGTCCCGACGACGCCGCTTACCGGCTGGATTGGATCGAGGAGATCTACACCCCCGACTGCAAGGCCAAGTACTGCCTGCCCAACTTCTTCATGACCCAGGAGGACACTACCACTGACTCCAACCTGGGCGCCGACATCGGCAAGTGCGTCAACGAGTTCAAGTCCAACGCCGTCATGAACGGCTTCACCGACGCCGACTGGGATCAGTTCATGGCTGACCTGCAGGCCTACAAGATCGACGATTATGTAGCCCTGTATCAGAAGTACATGGACGCCTATATCGCCAATCAGTAAGCAATCTCCCCTTCTCTTCTCCCCCCGTCCCCCCTGTGGGGGCGGGGGACTTCTTTAAAATTGCACACGCCAATGGAGGTCAAATGATCAGCAATATTTTACGAGAGGCGCGGATCCACGAGGAGCTGGCCGAGCAGCTTATTCCGGCTTCCGCCCGCCCGGCCTTTCATCTGTCCTCCCGGACCGGATGGATGAACGACCCCAACGGTTTTTCCTTCTACCAGGGGAAATACCACCTGTTCTATCAGTACTACCCCTATGAGTCCAAGTGGGGCCCCATGCACTGGGGCCACGCCGTCAGCAAGGACCTGCTCCACTGGCAGTATCTCCCCGCCGCCATCGCCCCGGACACTCTGGCCGACAGGGATGGCTGTTTCTCCGGCAGCGCCGTGGAGCTGCCCGACGGCCGGCAACTGCTGATGTACACCGGCGTGGTGGCCGGCCCCAGGCAGCCGGACGGACAGCGCAAGGATGTGCAGACCCAATGCGTCGCCGTGGGGGACGGCGTGGACTACGCAAAATACCCCGGCAACCCGGTGCTGACGGAGTTCGACCTCCCCGAGGGCGGCAACCGGTTCGACTTCCGGGACCCGAAGGTGTGGCGGGAGGCGGACGGCACCTACCGGTGCGTGGTGGGCAACCGCCCGGCGGACGGCAGCGGTCAGATCCTCCTGTATTCCAGCCAGGACGGCTTCCACTGGAAATTCGAGAGCGTTCTGGCGGAAAACCGGAACCGGTTCGGCCTCATGTGGGAGTGCCCGGATTTCTTCCCGCTGGACGGCAAGTATGTCCTCCTCACCAGCCCCCAGGACATGCTGCCCAGCGGCTTCGAGTACCACAACGGCAACGGCACCCTGTGCCTCATCGGCGGCTTCGACAGGGAAAAGCAGGTGTTTATGGAGGAGAGCAATCAGGCCATCGACTACGGCATTGATTTTTATGCGGCACAGACCTTGCTTTCCCCCGACGGAAGGCGTATTATGATAGGGTGGATGCAGAACTGGGACACCCTGGCCATCGCCTCCCTCAAGGCCCCTTGGTTCGGGCAGATGACTATCCCCCGGGAGCTGTCCATCCGGGGCGGCAGGCTGTACCAGCGACCCATCCGTGAGCTGGACGCGCTGCGGAGCGGACATGTGTCCTACCGGGATGTGGACTTCGAGGGAGAGCTGACTCTGGAGGGCGTCAAGGGCCGGAAGGTGGATGTGACCATCACTCTGCGCCCCGGCGACGAGGCGCAGCTCTACCGCAAGTTCGCCGTCTGGTTCGGGCAGGACGGCACCTACCACACGGCCATCAGCTTCCGGCCCCAGGAGTCCATTCTGAAGATTGACCGCAAATTCTCCGGCTCCCGGCGGGCCATCATCCACCAGCGGAGATGCCAGGTGCCCCAGGGCAACGGACATCTCACCTTCCGCATGATCCTGGACCGGTTCAGTGTGGAAATATTTGTTAACGACGGGGAGCAGGCCCTGTCCGCCACCATGTACACCGACCCGGCGGCGGACGGCTTCAAATTTTTTGCCTATGGCAAAGTCTCCATGGATGTGGAGAAATACGATCTGGACGCGGATCCGGAGTAGGAGGCTGCAATGAATCAGCAATTTGACGTGGTGGCGCTGGGCGAGCTGCTCATCGACTTTACCCAGAACGGAAATAGCGGACAGGGCAATCCGCTGCTGGAGGCCAACCCCGGCGGCGCGCCCTGCAACGTGCTGGCCATGCTCCAGAAGCTGGGCAAGAAGACCGCCTTTGTGGGCAAGGTGGGGGACGACATGTTCGGCCGCCAGCTGAAAACCGTGGCGGAGGGGGCCGGTATCAATTTGGCCTACCTGGTCATGGACCCCGCCGCCCACACCACCCTGGCTTTCGTCCAGACCTTCCCCAACGGGGATCGGGACTTCTCCTTCTACCGGGACCCCGGCGCGGACATGCTGCTCACCGCGGACGAGGTGCCGGAGGACGCTATTGCCCACAGCCGGATCTTCCACTTCGGCACCCTCTCCATGACCCACCCCGGCGTCCGGGAGGCCACCAAAAAGGCCGTGGCCGCCGCCAGGGCCGGCGGGGCGATTGTCTCCTTTGACCCCAACCTCCGCCCGCCCCTGTGGGCCAGCCTGGAGGACGCCAGGGAGCAGATCGCCTGGGGACTGGGCCAGTGCGATGTGCTGAAAATCGCGGACAACGAGCTGGAGTTCATGACCGGCGAGACGGACTTTGACAGGGGGGCCGCCATCCTCCGGGAGAAGTACCCCAACATCAAGGTGTTCAACGTCACCGCCGGCCCGGACGGCAGCTACTCCTACTACGGCGACAAGCGGGTTTTCGTCCCCGGCTTCACCCTGGGCGGCACCATCGAGACCACCGGCGCGGGGGACACCTTCTGCGCCTGCGTACTGAACTTTGTGCTGGAGCATGGGCTGGAGGGCCTGACCGAGGCCGATCTGGCGCGAATGCTCCGCTTTGCCAACGCCGCCGCCTACATCGTCACCACCCGCAAGGGTGCCATCCGCTCCATGCCGGAGCGGGAGCAGGTGGAGGCCATCTGTGGCGGCTGAATTATGTGAGGTTGATATTTTGAATAACAAAAGAATAAATCAGAGAGTGAGCGCTTTCGCGGTCTGTCTGGCGCTGTGCCTCCTGGCCGCCGCGGCGCTGGGTGGCTGCGGCCAGTCGGAATACACGGTGGGCTTTGACGCCAACTACAGCGGCGCCGCCGCCATCCCCAGCCAGACGGTCCAGTCCCGGCAGACCGTCACCGCCCCGGAGGTGGCCCGAGACGGCTATGTGTTCCTGGGCTGGTTCCAGGACGCCGATCTGACGCAGGCCTGGAACATCGAGTCGGACAAGGTCAAGTCCGACATGACGCTGTACGCCGGCTGGGACCGGGACACCGGGGACAATTTTTCGGATCCCGGCAATGACGTGGACTTCTCTGGCCTGACCACCCCGGACAGCCAGGAGGCCGCCTGCCAGTACAGGGCCTATTTCCGCCCCGCCATGGACGGGTCCGATCAGCCCTATGTGGGCGACACCATGCCCTTCTATGAGGACGGCGTCTACTACATCTACTACCTGAAGGAGAGTGGCGACTCCCGCAACCACTCCATCTATCTGGTCACCACCACCGACTTTGTGAACTACACCGAATATGACGACGTGGTGCTGGAGTCCACCCCCGGCGCCCAGGACGACTGGATCGGCACCGGTTCCGTGGTGAACGTGGAGGGGACCTACTACCTGTTCTACACCGGCCACACCGACGGGCCCATGGAGTACAAGGAGAAGGTCATGGTGGCCAAGGGCGACAGCCCCCTGGCCTTTGAGAAGGTGGCGGACTGGGATCTGACCCCGCCGGACGAGCTGGGCCAGAAGCGGGATTTCCGGGACCCCCAGGCCTACTATGACCCCGAGACCAAGACCATCACCCTGACCATCACCGCCGCCCAGGACGGCACTGCCCGCATCCTCAAAGTACACCCTCAGCGCCGACCTCCGGGAGACCACCTACGACGGCATCATCTTCACCAATCCGGTGGGCGACTTCTGGAACCTGGAGTGCAGCGACACCTTCCGCATGGGCGACACCTGGTACATCACCTACTCCGCCCAGGACGACACCCTCTGGTATGCCGCCTCCGACACCCCCTACGGCCCCTACGGCGAGCCCACCCGGGTGGACGGGAAGCTGTTCTACGCCGCCAAGCACGTGGAGGACGGTGAGAACGCCTACATGGTGGGCTGGGCCCGCCGGTCCGGCGATATGTCCTCCACAGTGGCCGTCACCGACTGGGCGGGCAACCTGGCGGTGCAGAAGATCGTGCAGCGTGAGGACGGCTCCCTGACCCTGGCCCCGGTGGACGCCGTGGCCAGCGAGTTCACCGCCCGCCGGGCCCTGGCCGTGGAGGACTCCCACGTCCCCGTGACGGCGGAGGACGAGCGCGCCTACACGGACGTCTTTACCTGCTATGAGAGCTTCCTGCTCAGCGGCGAGTTCCGGTACACGGGCGAGGGGATGTTCGGCCTCAGCTTCAACTTTGAGGACGACCCCGGGCTGAACAAGTTCATTGCCGTCAACCCCGCCGAGAAGAAGCTCCAGCTCTGGTTCAACGAGGGCGACACCCTGATCACCGAGACGGCGGCGGATTTGCAGCCGGGGGAGACCTACTCCTTCACCTACATCCAGGAGGGCTCGGTGGGTATCTTCTATATCGATGGCATCGCGTCCCTGACAGTCCGCCTGTACGGCGCCGGCGGGAAGCCCATCCAGCTGTTCGCGGAGAACAACAGCGTGCTGTTCTCGTCCCTACGGCAGTATACACGCCCCTGACATCCCGTCCAAAGAGCAAATCAAAACCACGCGTGAAACGCATGGTTTGAGAAGGCCCTGAAAGGGCCTGTTACCAGCCGCCTCTCAAGAGGCATGAAAGAGTCCGCCAACCGCATCACATTCACGGGCCGCCGCTAAAGCGGCCCGTTTTTATGCCTATTTCTTCTTTTCACCCGTAAACGGGTCTACGAATTCTTTCAGGCTTATTTGGTCTTCTGCTATATCATCTTGTAACTGCTGCCGGATGTATTCCGCTATCTTTTTCTCATTCTTGCCTACCGTGTCCATATAATACCCTCTGCACCAGAAATGCCTGTTCCCATACCTGTATTTCAGATTTGCATGCCTGTCGAATATCATCAAGCTGCTCTTTCCTTTCAGATATCCCACAAATTGCGACACACTCAAATTGGGCGGAATACTCACCAAGCTTTTCTTTCTGCTTGCATGGGCGGCGGGGAGTGTGGTATACTCTTCATCAGCCTGAGAAAGGGCGTTTCGCCCTGAGAACATAAAGGAGGTCCGCGTCCATGGGACTGACACGGTATAAGGGCCGTCCGGAGAGTACGGACGGACGGTTGGAAAAGGAGATCCGGGTTTACGATTTTTTGGACAGTCTGGGACTGGAGTATGAGCGTCTGGACCACGACCCGGCTATGACCATGGAGGTCTGCCGGGACATCGACGAGTCCCTGGGCGCGATTATCTGCAAGAACCTGTTCCTCTGCAACCGGCAGAAGACAAAATTCTATCTGCTGATGATACCGGACAACAAGCCCTTCCACACGAAGGAGCTGTCCGCCCAAATCGGGAGCACACGGCTGTCCTTCGCGGACGCCGCCGCCATGGAGGCGTATCTGGATATCACCCCCGGCTCCGTCAGCGTGATGGGGCTCATGAACGACACCGAGGGCCATGTCCGGCTGCTGGTGGACGAGGATGTGCTGAAGGAGGCCTATGTGGGCTGCCACCCCTGCGTCAATACCTCCAGCCTGCGGCTGCGGACGGAGGACGTATTCGGGCCTTTCCTGGAGCGCACGGGGCACACCATGACCGTGGTCCATCTGGACGGCTGACGCCCGCGCGAGGGAACACATCGGGAGCGATTGCGGCGCAATCGCTCCCGATGTGTTTTATTCCCTCCGGACACCCCGGTCTATCAGGTCAGTTCCAAATACAGGTTTTTATACTGTTCCGCAGAGCGATCCCAGGACACGTCCTTGTCCATATCCCGCTGGACCATCTCGTCCCAGCACCAGCGGTTAGTGAAATACAGAGTCTTGGCCCGGTTGACGGCGTCCAGGAGCAGGCCGGCGTCGTAGCGGTCAAAGGTGAAGCCGTTTCCCGTGTTGGAGAACATGTTGTAGGGCTCCACCGTGTCCTTCAGCCCGCCGGTCTCCCGGACGATGGGGACGGTGCCGTAGCGCATGGCGTTGAGCTGCGTCAGGCCGCAGGGCTCAAACCGGGAGGGCACCAGCAGGGCGTCCGCGCCGGCGTAGATCCGGTGGGCCCGCCCCTCGTCGTACATGATATTGGCGCACACGTTTCCTTGGTAGGCGTTCTCGTAGTACCGGAAGGAGTCCTCGTATCCCGGGTCGCCGGTGCCCAGCACCACCACTTGGGTGTGCTCGTCCATCAGCTCCGGCAGGATAGCGTTGACCAGATCCAGTCCCTTCTGGTCCGTCAGCCGGGAGATAAGGCCGATGACAAACTTGTGGCCGTCCTGCTCCAGGCCCAGCTCCTCCTGGAGGGCGCGCTTGTTCTCCTTTTTCCGGTCCAACACGTTGGTGATATCGTAGTTGACCGTCAGGTTTCCATCGGTCCAGGGGTTCCAGATGTCGTAGTCGATCCCATTGACAATCCCCCGCAGCTTGCCGGAGTGATACCGGAGATGGGCGTCCAGCGTCTCGCCGTAGGCCATGGTCTGGATCTCCCCGGCGTAGGTGGGGCTGACCGTGGTGATGATGTTGGCGTAGGTGAGCCCGCCCTTGAGCATGTTGGCGTCCACCCAGTTGGTGGTCAGGGCGTCCTTGTTGAACACATAGTCCGGCAGTCCGGACCAGTACTGGATGTGGGGGATGCTGTAGATGCCCTGGAATTTCAGGTTGTGGATGGTGAGGATGGTCTTCGCGGTGGTCAGTTTGGTGTTTTCGAACATAGTCCGCAGATACACCGGCACCAGCGCCGCCTGCCAGTCGTGGCAGTGGATGATATCGGGGATCCAGTCCATATAGTTCAGCGCCGCCAGGGCCGCCTTGGCGAAGTAGCAGAACTTGGGAATATCGTCCACCAGATTGGTGTAGGGGCTCCCCCAGCTGAAAAACTCCTCGTTGTCGATGAAGTCGTAGACCACGCCGTCCCAAACATACTCCATAATGCCCACATAGAAGGATCTGCCGTCGGCGCACATGTCCATCTCAAAGGAGCCCCGGTAGACCATCTTCTCCTGGTACTTCCAGGGGATGCACCTGTAGCGGGGGAGGATAACCTTCACATCGCAGTTCTGTCTGACCAGCGCCTTGGGGAGCGCGTACATCACGTCGCCCAGGCCGCCGGTCTTGACGAAGGGATAGCACTCCGATCCGATGAACGCCACGCTCCTTCTGGGCGTGGTGTATACCTCCCGGACGGCTTCAGCCGCCGGGGCGGCTTCAACAGCGGGCGCCTCCGGGGGATTCTCCGCGGGGACCTCTGCCGCTTTGACCTCTTCCACCGGCGCGGATTCGGCGGGGACCACCTTGGGCGGCTCCTCCGCGATCACCTCCGGGGCCTTTGCTTCCTCCGCTTTGGCTTTCCGGGTTGTCCTGGTCCTGGGCTTTTTGGGCGCGGCCTTCTCCGCCGTGGCGTCCTCCGCCTTGGCCTTTTTCGTCTTGGTCTTCCCTGCTGTGGCCTTTTCTATCAGGGCCGTCGCTGTTTTGGGCTTTTCCGGCTTGGCTGTCTCAGCGGCCTCCTTGGTTCTGCGGGTTCTGGTCTTCGGAGCGGCCCCGGCCGGGGTCTCTATCGCGTCTGCTCCCGGGGTTGTTTTCTTCCTGCTCGCAGCGGTTTCAGATTTCTTTGCTGGCATATGACACCTCCAAAAATGAAACGATATCTTTTTCTCAATGGTCCAATATTACTATAGGATTGTCCGGAATTCAACTTTGTATTTCACAATATTCCATTCCAAATTCCATATTTTCTTGGATATTCTGGGCAAATGGCTCCATTTCCGAAAGCAAATGTTGACAAGTCAACATATAGCGCGTATAATGTCTGTCGCGAAAGGCGGGGATATGATGGAGGATATCCGGTTCGAGGCGTTTACCGGGCTGATCGGCAATATCTATAAGAGCATCCAGCGCATCAAGGCCCATGAGATCGGGCGCTATGGCCTCAAGGGCGTCCATGTGCTGTGGGTCTACCAGCTCTCCCAGTGCCCGGAGGGGCTGAGCCCCGCCGCCCTGGCCAAACGGAGCGATATGAACCGCTCCCTGGTCTCCCGGGAAATGGAGCCGCTGCTTCAGGGCGGCTTCGTTGCGGAACAGGCGGCCGGGGACGGCAAGCGCCGGTATAACCAGCTCCTGACGCTGACGGACAAGGGCCGGGCGCTGGCGGAGGAGATCCGGCGGGTGGTCCGGCACCTCCAGGA
>CANRHK010000074.1 GCA_947630395.1 uncultured Oscillospiraceae bacterium | reverse complement strand
AAAAAGGAGTGTTTCCCTTGAGAAAGATCCTGGCAATCCTCGTCTGTAAACTCCTGCGCTTTGTGGGCAAGCTGGTAGGCAAGGGTAGCAGCCTGCCGGGCCAGTACGCCCTGAAGGTCTGCCCCGACGTGCTGCGGCGGGTGCAGCTGCCGCCCTACATCATCGCCGTCACCGGCTCCAATGGCAAGACCTCCACCGTGGAGATGATCGCCGCCATTCTCACCGCCGCTGGGAAACAGGTGGTGTACAATAAGGAGGGCTCCAACCAGATCGAGGGAGTCACCACGCTCATTCTGTCCAACTGCTCCCTGTCCGGAAAGATGCGGGGGGATGTGCTGCTGCTGGAGAGCGACGAGCGCTACGCCCAGTACTCCTTCCGGTGGTTCCACCCCACCCATTTCGTCATCACCAACCTCTACCGGGACCAGCTCACCCGCAACGGCCACCCGGAGTGGGTCTATCAGGCCATCAGGCGGGCCATCCACCCAGAGACCACCCTGGTGCTCAACGCCGATGACCCGCTGGTGTCCTGCTTCGCCCGGGACCACGCCCCCGAAAAGGTAAAGTGGTTCGGCCTGGAGCGGTGCTCTGTCAGCACCGACCGGCCCCAGGGCGTCTATGACGACGGCGCCCGGTGCCCCGTGTGCCGGGGGCGGATGGAGTACGCCTGCTACCACTACCACCACATCGGCCACTACCGCTGCACGGTGTGCGGCCACCACCGCCACGACCCGGATTTCGCTGTGACGGCTCTGGACCTGGAGAGCGGGAAGCTGACCATCGACGGCACGACGGAGATCAGTCTGGCCTTCCGCAGCATCTACAACGTGTACAACATCCTGGCGGCCTGGTCCGTGTGCGCCCTGGCGGGAGCGGACACAGGGACCATGGCCGGGGTCATCAACAACTATATTCTGAAAAACGGGCGGATGGTCCAATTCACCCTGGGCCGACGCCACGGGACCCTGCTGACCAGCAAGCACGAGAACTCCGTGGCCTACGACACCAACCTGGGTTATATCCGGGCCCAGGAGACCGACTGCGTGGTGATGGTGATTGTGGACGCCATCAGCCGCAAGTACTTCACCGGAGAGACCAGCTGGCTGTGGGATATCGACTTCGACCTGCTGGACACTCCCCATGTGAAAGAGGTGATCCTCTGCGGGAAGTACGCCAACGACCTGGCGCTGCGCTTCCAATACACCTCCCTCCCCCCGGAGAAGGTGAAGGTCTGCGAGAGCATATCTGAGGCCGTGGCCCTGGCGGAGGGGGAGGAGGGAAGCGAGGGCCTGTACGTGGTCACCTGCTTCTCCGACCGGGACAAGCTGCTGTCCCGGGTGAAAAAGGACTGAGGAGGGACGGATTATGGATCGGGAAGTGCGAATCGTCCACCTGTACCCGGACGTGATGAACCTGTACGGGGAGTACGCCAACCTGGCCGTACTCCGCCGCCACCTGGAGACGCTGGACATTGCGGTGCTGGTGGAGAAGGTCCTGTATGAGGACTCCACCGACTTTGCCGCCGCGGACTTCATCTACATGGGCGCAGGCACGGAGCGGGCCCAGAAGGCCGTGCTGACCTGCCTGCCGGAGCTGGCGGAGTCTTTGAAGGGAGCCGTGGGCCGGGGCGTGCCGCTGCTGTTTACCGGGAACGCCATGGAGATTCTGGGCGTCTCTGTCACCGACGCCAATGGAAAGGTCTGGCCAGCCCTGGGTCTGGCGGACTTCACCACCGCAGAGACTGACAGGCGGGACCCAGGGGATGTGATTGCCCACACGCCTCTGTTGGACAGTCCTGTGGTGGGCTTCATGAACAAGTGCTCCCTCACCGCCGGGGTGGCCAGCCCCCTCTTTGCCCGGCTGAGTCTGGGCTTCGGCAACGAGGCACCAAACGGCCCCGAGGGCTACGCGGAGGGCAGTATCCTGGCCACCCATCTGACCGGGCCGGTGCTGGTAAAGAACCCGGCGCTGCTGGAGATGGTCATCCGCCGCCTGTTTGCGTACAAGGGGTGGGATGTGCCCGAGCCGCTGCCGGCGCTGCCCTACGAGCGGGAGGCCTGGACGGTGACGCTACGGGAGCTCCAGGGTCGGGTTCAAGCCGGCGGCCCCGGCGGTGATAAAGCGTAGAGCGGTATCCGCCCCTACGGCACAAGGTCCCGCGAGGCAGGCATGACGCACGAAGGGTAATGAGCACTCCACTACGTGGGATGCGCCGAGGGATTTTTGCTGTGAGCCCCTTGTTGACATACCAAAACAGCCGCTTCGCCTCATACACGGACGGCAGTCCGGTTTAAACAAGACCAACCACAGGACGCGCGCAAGAATAATCAAAACATTAGGGTTCTCAGGGGGGAACCCCCTGAGCGATTTTTTGGTGACTTTTTGTTCGCACAAAAAGTCACCCAGGGTGAGAGAGCACCAAGAAAAGGAAAAGGGTACCGAGGGGCTGGAAGCCCCCGGCACCCCCGGACCCATATAAGAAGCCGGAGGAGCCTCGCTCCCCCGGCTTCCTATGTACCGATTGCTTCTTACTTCTCCTCCACGGAGAGAATCCCCATGGGGCATGCCTTGGCGCAGATGCCGCAGGCAATGCACTTGCTGGCGTTGGACGCGCCGGGGGCCAGGACCATGACATGCATGGGGCAGGCCTCCACGCACTTGCCGCAGCCCACGCACTTCTTCTTGTCGATCATGTACACGCCCTTAGCGTTCTGGGAGATAGCTCCCTCGGGGCAGGTGCGGGCGCACTTGCCGCACATGAGGCAGGAATTGACCTTGGGATCGCCGTTGGGCTTGGCGGTGATGCGGATGCAGCTCAGATCCGGGTCAAACTTCTTGTAGAACGCCTCGGAGCAGGCCCGGACGCAGGACAGACAGGCCATGCAGGGGTCGGTCTTACTGACAGCGATTTTTTTCATAAGGGGAATGCCTCCTGTAATTTGAATGTTTCCGCCTCCTATGGTAACAGATATATTGTTAAAATGCAAACAATATTTTTGGAAAACAGGGGATTTGCGTCGAAATTTTTGGAGTTATTTCGGCCCGTCAAATGTGATCCGCCCACCTATCTCAGTCAAGTTCGTCTCGCCCGCCGTTTCCCGCAGCGCGCAGCGGAGGAGGGCGTCGGCAACCTCCCGCCTCTCCTTTCTCAGCGCCAATTGGATGGCGCAGCGCAATGTGAAATATTTCCACTCATAATCCGGGTTCTGTTCCATTCCGGTCTCTCCTTTACGTCAAAGTCGTATTTGTATCATATAATATCGTGTTATACACGTCAATAGGCGTTTCTAAAATTATTTCTTTCACGCGCGCTTGTGGATACACTATATCCATAAGGCGGTGATGGGAATGGAACTCAAGTTTGACAATACACAGCGGTACGTAAATCTGTCCTACGCCATTGGATGCTACCGGAGGGAAAGGGGCTACTCCCAGGAGCAGCTGGCGGAGCTGGTGGGCATCAGCCGCCAGCACTTGGCGGCGGTGGAGGCCCCGGGGATGCACCGGGGCGTATCCCTGGATCTGCTGTTCAACATCGCTGCGGCGCTGGAGATAGAGCCCTATCTCCTCCTGAAATTTCATCTGGAGAAATAACCCGCCGCAGGGGCCGCCGGTCTCTGCGGCTTCTTATCCCCCGGTAGGACTTGCTTTTCCGGCTGGCGTTTGCGATACGCTCCCCAACCACACCATCGTCCGCCCGAACCGGCGATCGGATATTCATTTATAGTATAAAAATATAATATAATTATAATATATTATCTACCCTGCTGTCAATCTATATTGTAGATAGATAGGAGTAGATAATATGGCCGATAGACCTTTAAAACTGAAAAAGCGCGGAGACGACGGTTATCGTGTGACAACCATCCGGGTTCGGAAGGATTTGTTGGAGACTTTGGATAAGCTGGCAGCGGAGGCCAACTATTCAAGGAATGAATTGATCAACATTATTCTCCGTTATGGCGTGGAAAATATTGAATTTGAGTGACGTCTGCGATTCGCGGTAAGGCCGGGGGCATATCCCGGCTTTTTCTTATCCCCCGGCGGGGCTTGCGCGGGGGGAGAAATCCTGCTATACTGATTTCTACTGATTTGCCGCGCCGGCAGAACGCCGAAGAGGAGGCCCCGCCATGAGTGAAGAAAACCGGAATATCCCGCCCGAAGAGCCAGTAGAAATCTATGACCACGACTACATGCACGCCCACGGCATCCCCCACGAGCACAGCTGCGGCCACACCCACAGCCACCAGCACACCCGGGCGGTGGTCAACCGCCTGGCCCGGGCCATCGGCCACCTGGAGCGGGTGAAGGCCATGGTGGAGGAGGGCCGGGACTGCTCGGAGGTGCTGATCCAGCTGGCGGCGGTGCGCAGCGCTCTGAACAACACCGGCAAGGTGATCCTCAAGGACCACCTGGAGCACTGCGTGGTGGACGCCCTGGAGAGCCGCGACAAGGCCGCCATCGACGAGCTGAACCGGGCCATTGAGCAGTTTGTCAAGTAGCCCCGGCGCGCCGATAATTTCGGGTGAAATGCCCACCCGGCCCCGGCTTTTTTGTTCATTCCGACGAATTTGAAAAAACGCCCAAAAAATCCCCCTCCGGGGGGATTTTACACTTGCTTTTCCGGCGAGTTTTTGTTAAAATACAGACAATGTATTGTGAAAATCATGACAATACTGCCCAACAGACTTTGAGAGCATATCCGTAGAGAAA
Source organism: uncultured Oscillospiraceae bacterium (assembly GCA_947630395.1). Lineage (GTDB taxonomy): Bacteria > Bacillota > Clostridia > Oscillospirales > Oscillospiraceae > Pelethomonas. The sequence goes on along the minus strand of CANRHK010000074.1, from coordinate 5,545 downwards.
GGAGCGAAGGGAGGCACAGAGAGTGCTTCCCGCAATCCAGCTATGAAACTGATCACTGTCGAGCAAATGGAAGCCGCCACCGAACGGCTGCTGGAGACGGGCCGCCAGGTAGGAGCTGACTCCTGGCAGCAACGCGTCAAGAATCAGACCCCCCACTGCAAATTCGGTGAAGAGGGCATCTGCTGCCGCATCTGCTCCATGGGGCCCTGCCGTATCACTCCCAAGGCCCCCAGAGGCATCTGCGGCTGCGACGCCCACGGCATCGTGGGGCGCAATTATCTGCGCTTCACCGCGGGTGGTGCCGCCACCCACTCCGACCACGGCCGCAGCATCTGCCACACCCTTTACGCGGCCAAGGAGGGCGGCAACTACACCGTCAAGGACCCCGAGAAGTTGAAGAGAATCGCCGGCGAGTGGGGCATCGAGACCGAGGGCAAGGACATCTATGACCTGGCCCACGAGGTGGCGGAGACCGCCCTCATGGAGTACGGCAAGCCCTTCGGCATCTCCCGCTGGCTCAGCCGCGCCCCCGAGCACACCCGGAAGCTGTGGCACGACGCCGGCATCGAGCCCCGGGCCATTGACCGCGAGGTATCCCAGTCCATGCACATGACCCACATGGGCTGCTCCTCCCTGCCGGAGGCGCTGATTCGCCAGTCCCTGCGGGCCGGCCTGTGCGACGGCTGGGGCGGCTCCATGTGCGGCACCGAGTTCTCCGACGTGCTGTTCGGCACCCCCAAGCCCGTTGACACCACCGCCAACCTGGGCGTCATGGAGAAGGACATGGTCAACATCGTGGTCCACGGCCACGACCCCTCCCTCTCTGAGATGATCGTCTTCTACGCCCAGGATCCCGAGATGATCGCCCTGGCCAAGTCCAAGGGCGCCAAGGGCATCAACATCTGCGGCGTGTGCTGCACCGCCAACGAGGTGGCCATGCGCCACGGCATCCCCATGGCCGGCAACTTCCTCCAGCAGGAGAACGTGGTCCTCACCGGCGCCTGCGAGGCCATTGTGGTGGACGTCCAGTGCATCTTCCCCGCCCTGGGCCCCCTGAGTAAGTGCTTCCACACCAAGTTCGTCACCACCTCCGAGATCGCCCGGATGCCGGACAGTGAGTTCATCCACTTCAATGAGAAAACCGCCGGTGACAACGCCAAGGCCATTGTCCGCATGGCTGTGGAGAACTTCGTCAACCGCCGTCCCGAGCTGGTCCATATCCCCGATCTGAAGACCAACGCCACCGTGGGCTACTCCGTGGAGGCCATCAAGAAGTGCCTGGACGGCGTCACCAACACCCAGGTGGACGTCACCGGCACCATGAAGCCTCTGGTGGAGTGCGTCAAGTCCGGCGTTCTCCGCGGCGCCATCGCCTTCGTGGGCTGCAACAACCCCAAGGTCCGCCCGGATACCGCCCACATTGAGCTGATGAAGAAGATGCTGGCCAACGACATCATCCTGGTGGTCAGCGGCTGCGCCGCCCAGGCCGCCGCCAAGGCCGGGTTGATGGACAAGGAGGCCAAGGAGCTCTGCGGCGACGGCCTCAAGCGCGTCTGCGACCTGGTGGGCATTCCCCCGGTGCTGCACATGGGCTCCTGCGTGGATATCTCCCGCATGATGATCCTGGCCTCCGATATCGCCAAGGACTCCGGCTGGAACATCTCCCAGATCCCCCTGGTGGGCTGCGCCCCCGAGTGGATGAGCGAGAAGGCCGTCTCCATCGGCAACTACGTGGTGGCCACCGGTATCGATACATACCTGGGCGTGGATCCCTACACCAAGGGCTCCAGCGAGGTCACCGCTCTGCTCCAGGGTGAGCACGGCGTCAAGGACTGGGTCGAGGCCAACTTCACCGTGGAGCTGGATATCGACAAGCTGGGCGACCGGATGATCGACGCCATCGAGGCCAAGCGCGTGGCCCTGGGTATCTAATCTGAGACCGCCAAGCAAGCGCGTCCAAACGAAAGAAGGAACATCCCTGATGAAAGTTGCCATCACCGGCAAGGGCGGCGTGGGCAAGACCACTTTCGCCGCCACCCTGGCCCGTCTGTACGCGGCCGAGGGCCGGCCTGTCCTGGCCGCCGACGTGGACCCCGACGCCAACCTGGGGTTGGCCCTGGGGCTGACGGAGGAGGAGGTCAACTCCATTGTCCCGGTCTCCAAGATGAAGGATCTGGCCCGGGAGCGCACCGCCGCCAACGAGAGCAACACCTTTTACAAGCTGAACCCCTATGTCTCCGACCTGCCCGACGCCTTGAGCCGCGATATCAACGGCGTCAAGCTCCTGGTGATGGGCACCGTGGACACCGGCGGCAGCGGCTGCGTCTGTCCCGAGCATGTGATGCTCAAGGCCATCCTCTCCAGTCTGGTATTCCGGAAGGATGATGTGGTGATTATGGACATGGAGGCGGGGCTGGAGCACCTGGGCCGGGGCACGGCGTCCATGATGGACCAGTTCATCGTGGTCATCGAGCCGGGCGCCCGCAGCATCCAGACCTACCAGCGCATCAAGCAGCTGGCCGCCGACATAGGCATCACCAAGGTCCGGGTGGTGGCGAACAAGGTGCGGGACAAAAATGACGAGGAATTTCTCCGCCAGCGCATTCCGGCGGAGGACCTGCTGGGGTTTGTCCACTACAACGCCGACGTGATAGAGGCCGACCGGAACGGGAAGTCACCCTTTGATTACAGCCCCGAGGCTGTGGCCGAGATCGCCGCGATCAAGGCAAAGATGGACGCTGATACTTTTTCTTGAAAGAAAAAGTATCCAAAAAGAACTTTTATTCTCGCTCTTTAGCCGCTTCTGCACTGGGCCAGCCGCCCGGTGACGGGGACGCGATTTTAACAGAGAAGATTTAATTGAGCCTAACATAAGGAGTGAAATCGACGTGAAAACGTTATTTGAGAGAGTTTTCTCCGGCAATGACGAGATGTACGCTCTGGCGGTCAAGGCGGTGGCCGAGGCCGAAGCCAAGCTGGGCCTGGACGCCCCCGTCTCCATGGATACCGCCTACACCAGCCTGCCCTGTCTGTACGCCATGACCGGCCGCAAGGTCACCACCCTGGGCGAGGTCAAGGACGCCCTCCAGACCACCATCAAGGACTTCATGACCCGCAACAAGCGGACCAAGGACATCTTCACCTCCGGCGTGGCCACCGCCCTCTCCGCCGAGGTCATCGAGCTCATGAAGTACGCCACCACCGGCGGCGCCCCCTATGAGTACCCCATCATGGGCCACTTCACCGACGCCCAGATCCGTGAGCTGGGCGTACCCCTGGTCACCCGTGATATCCCCGGCATCGCCGTCATTATCGGCACCGCTCCCGACGCCGCCGAAGGCGTGGAGCTGGTGAAGACCTACCAGTCCCAGGGCATCTTCGTGTGCCTGCTGGGCGGCATCATCGACCAGTGCGTGGCCGCCGGCATGAAGCTGGGCTTCAACGTCCGCTGCGTAGGCCTGGGCTATGATTTGAGCAGCGTGGCCCACGCCGTCAGCGTGACCCTCCGTACCGCCATCATCTTCGGCAGCAAGGAGCCCGGCGACTATGAGGGCATGTGGCGCTACACCATGCAGCGTCTGTTCGCCTTTGTCAACGCCTACGCTCCCGTGGACGACATGACCGTGGCCTGCGGCGCTGGCGCCATCCAGCTGGGTTTCCCGGTGATCACCAACGACACCGAGGAGAACAACATGTTCCGGGTGCCCAAGAGCTTGATCATCCAGCCCGACACCAGCAAGTTCAACGCCACCTCCCTGGAGGCCCGCGACATCAAGATCAAGATCACCAAGATCGACATCCCCGTGGCGTTCTCCTCCGCTTTCGAGGGCGAGATCGTCCGCCGCGGCGACATGCAGCTGGAGTTCGACGGCTCCCGCAAGACCGGCCTGGAGCTGGTCCGCAGTAAGGAGCTCAGCGAGATCGAGGATCACCGCTTCACCCTCATCGGCCAGGATTTCGACGCCTTCGCGGTGGGCAGCAAGGTGGACTTCTGCATCATCGCCGACGTGGCCGGCAAGAACATGAACCCCGACTTCGAGTCCGTGTTCGAGCGCAAGTTCCACGCGTACATCAACTGCATGGAGGGTGTCATGCACACCGGCCAGCGCGACATGATCCGCATCCGTATCAGCAAGGCCGCCTATGAGACCGGCGTCCGGGCCAAGGATCTGGCCGAGGTGCTGTATGCCAAGCTGAAGAGTGACTATGACGCGGTCATCGACAAGTGCGAGGTCACGGTCATCACGGACCCCGAGAAGTGCGCCGCGTTCCGCCACGAAGTGGCCATCCCCGCCTACGACAAGCGCGACGAGCGTCTCCAGAGCCTCACCGACGAGAACGTGGATCAGTTCTACACCTGCATCATGTGCCAGTCCTTCTCCCCCAGCCATGTGTGCATCGTCACCCCCGAGCGTCTGGGCCTGTGCGGCGCGGTGAGCTGGCTGGACGCCAAGGCCACCAACGAGCTGGATCCCTCCGGCCCCTGCCAGATCGTCCCCAAGGACCATGTCATCGACGAGAACATGGGCCGCTGGGAGGAGGTCAACGAGGCCGTCCGCAAGTACAGCCAGGGCGCCTTGGAGTCCGTCACCCTGTACTCCATCATGGAGGATCCCATGACCTCCTGCGGCTGCTTTGAGTGCATCTGCGGCATTGAGCCCTTCTCCAACGGCGTGGTCATCGTCAACCGTGAGCACGCGGGCATGACCCCCCTGGGCATGACCTTCTCCGAGATGGCCTCCATGACCGGCGGCGGCGTGCAGACCCCGGGCTTCATGGGCCACGGCAAGCACTTTATCGCCTCCAAGAAGTTCATGAAGGCCGAGGGCGGCCTGGGCCGCATCGTCTGGATGCCCAAGGCACTGAAGGACCAGGTGGCCGAACGCGTCAATGAGTCCGCCAAGGAACTCTATGGCGTGGATAACTTCTGCGACATGATCGGCGACGAAACGGTTGCCGAGGATCCCGAGACCCTGCTGGCCTTCCTCACGGAGAAGGGTCACCCCGCGCTGAGTATGGATCCTCTGATGTAATCAATTACAACTGCAAGATGAAAGTCCGCCGCCCACGTGGGCGGCGGACTTTTTTATACATGTCGGCTGACTAAAAAATCAATATTTTCATCCACCCCGGCGGGACATCCTCCCGCCGGGTTTTCACAACTTTTTCACTCGAATAGTAGTTACGTCAACCACTTTCGCAGTTTTTGCTTATTGCAAGGTTTCTGATACAAATTATGTAGATTCCTGTTTTATTATCCAAAAGCACAAATTCGTGGTATGACACTACGAGTAAGACCTATGTCTCTGATAAAACCATTGCTAAGCCGGGTGACGCCCTCCTCGTCTATCTGAGGAATAGGCGAGACAAAGCTGGAGGTAGTGAACCAACTCACCTGTCTCTCCCCCAGGTGACGGCGACACTGTAGTTGGGCTGCTTTTCAAAGCTGCTGGAAAACGGGCGGATCTGCCGCCATTGCCCACATAGGTGCCCGTTGCGATACGGCAGGTCTTCCCACCGCTGCCGATCTTGGCCGCCGTGTCCG
>CANRHK010000073.1 GCA_947630395.1 uncultured Oscillospiraceae bacterium | reverse complement strand
CCGCCGTACTTCTCGGCGGTGCCGAAGTCGATGGTCAGGGCCTTGCAGTGGCCGATGTGGAGGTAGCCGTTGGGCTCGGGGGGAAAACGGGTGTGGACGGTCATACCCTGGAACCGGCCCCCCTCTGCGATGTCCTCGTCGATGAACTGATGGATGAAGTTTTTGCTCTCCGGCTCCCCGGCGGCGGGGGCCATAGTCTCCTCGGCCATGTCGTCACACTCCTTTTATCAGAAATAATGCCCAAAAATGGGTCAGCTGTATTATACAAAATGTCTATACAAAACGCAAGGGGGAATTTTTATGATTTCTTATGAGAGAGGGGGCAAAGCAAGGGAGGGCCCTGCGGCCCTCCCTTGCATATGGGGTTAAAGTTCAAAGTCCTCCGCCTTCAGGCGGCTTGTCTCCAGCTTTACCGGCCGGGGCGGCACCCGCTTAAGGGGGTCGTACCGAAACCGCCGGCAGTGGTAGTCCCCCGCCACAACGCCCTTCCGGGGACAGGCCACCTCCCTGTCGCTGATGGCGCTGCCCTGGGCGCAGTAGATGCACCGGGGCGCAATGTCCTTGCGAAACAGCATGGGCGCCGCCTCCTCTCTCCAAATCACATGGCGCGCAGAACCACCTTGCCGTCCTTGGCGGTGGCCGCAATCTGGGTGATGGGGTGATCGTAGCTGTTGATGATGGCCAGAGCTAAGGCGTCCTCCACATCCTTCTGGATGGTGCGGCGCAGATTCCGGGCGCCGTAGGTGGCGGAATAGCTCTTATCCACCAGGTAGGTCACCAAGTCATTGTCGTAGGTGAAGCTGAGTCCCTTCTCCTTGAGACTGACCTTCAGCTCATCCAGCATCAACCGGGCGATGGGCCGGAAGTCCTCCTCAGTGAGCTTGTTGAAGTAGACAATCTCGTCCACCCGGTTGATGAACTCCGGCCGCAGGAACTCCTGGAGGGCCTTCATGGCCCTCTCCTTCCCCTGCTCGTTGACGGTCTTGTTGAAGCCTACCGTCCCCTCCTTCCGCTCGCTGCCGGCGTTGGAGGTCATGACGATGACCGTGTTCTCAAAGTTCACCTTCCGGCCGTGGGCGTCGGTGATCTGGCCGTCGTCCAGGATTTGCAGCAGCACATTCAGCACGTCCGGATGGGCCTTCTCAATCTCGTCGAAGAGAATCACCGAGTAGGGCTTGCGGCGGATCTTCTCCGTCAATTGCCCCGCCTCGTCGTAACCCACATAGCCCGGAGGCGATCCGATAATCCGGGAGACCGAGTGCTTCTCCATGAACTCCGACATATCCAGACGGATCAGGCTCTCCGGAGCGTTGAACAGGTCGTCGGCCAACTGCTTCACCAGCTCCGTCTTGCCCACGCCGGTGGCGCCCACAAAGATGAAGCTGACCGGCTTGTGCTTGGGGGAGATGCCCACCCGGTTGCGGCGGATAGCGGCGGCCACCGCCTCGATGGCCTCGTCCTGGCCCACGATCTTCTTCTTCAGCCGCTGGTCCAGCTCACTGAGGCGCTTAAACTCTTCCTCCCGGATCTTGCTGGCGGGGATCTTGGTCCAGAGCTCAATCACCCTGGCCAGATTATCCATGGTCAACTGGGGCTGGCCCTGGGCGGTGAGGTCGTCCAGTTCCTTCTGGAGCTGCATGGCGCGGCTGCGCAGTTCCGCCAGACGCTCATAGTTGGGGTCGTCGGCTGCCTCCAGCAGCTCCCGCTCCTTGGCATAGTCGTCCAGCTCCCGGCAGATCTCCTGCCGGCGGTTGATGCTCTTGTCCTTCAAATTCAGATCCGAGCAGGCCTCGTCGATGAGGTCGATGGCCTTGTCCGGCAGGTAGCGATCGGTGATATACCGCTCGCTGAGCAGCACCGCCTGCCGCAGAATCCCCTCAGGGATGAGCACGCCGTGGAAGCTCTCGTAGTAGTGGGCGATACCCCGGAGAATCTCCATGGTGTCCTCCAGGTTGGGCTCGTTCACCGTCACCGGCTGGAAGCGGCGCTCCAGGGCGGTATCCTTCTCGATATGTTTGCGGTACTCGGTGAAGGTGGTGGCGCCGATGACCTGGATCTCTCCCCGGGAGAGGGCAGGCTTGAGGATGTTGGCGGCGTTCATGGATCCCTCGGCGTCGCCGGCGCCCACGATGTTGTGGACCTCATCGATGACCAGAATGATGTTGCCGCACTTGCGGATCTCCTCAATGAGGCCCTTCATCCGGCTCTCAAACTGGCCCCGGAACTGGGTGCCCGCCACCAAGGCGGTGAGATCCAGCAGATACACCTCCTTGTCCCGCAGCTTGAAGGGCACCTCCCGGTTGGCAATGCGCTGGGCCAGGCCCTCGGCGATGGCGGTCTTGCCCACGCCGGGCTCGCCGATAAGGCAGGGGTTGTTCTTCTGACGGCGGTTGAGAATCTGGATGACCCGCTCGATCTCCTGCTCCCGGCCCACCAGATTGTCCAGCTTGCCCTCCCGGGCCCGCTGGGTCAGGTTGATGCAGTAGCTGTCCAGATATTTGTGCTTGGGGGTCTTGTCCCCCTTGCGCTCCTTGCCCTGGCTGCGGCTTTCGCCGCCGGACACCGAGGGGGTGTCGCTCCCGCTGCCGAAGAGGCGGTTCAGGAAGGGGAAGGTGGCGGTCTTGCCCTCCTCCTCGCTGTCCTCGTCGTCCTCCTCGCCGTCATCCTGGGGGATCAGCCCCTCCATGGACTCCGCGCCGCCGAAAGCCTGCATCATCTCTTCAGAGATGGTGTCCAAATCGTCGTCGGTGATGCCCATGCGGCGCATCATCTCGTTGACCTGGGGCAGGCCCAGGTCCTTGGCGCACTTCAGGCACAGGCCCTCGTTGACGGTCCTGCCGTTCTCCAGTTTGGAAATAAATACCACCGCCACGCGTTTTCTGCATCGTGTGCACAGGGTTGGCTGCATATCATTTTCCTCCATTGCCGGATATGCCGGCACAGGTGTTTTTACTATACTCGTTATATCAAATCCGTACCATACGGGGATGAACAAATTGAAAACTTTTTGCCGCGGATCCCCGGGGTGGCCCCTTATACCCCGCTGGAAAAGGATCCAGTGATCCGGGCCGCCCAGGACGCCAGAACGGACTTCTCCAGCATCTCCCCGGTGACAATGCCCGTGGCGCACAGAACCCACATGGCGAGGCACACGATCACCAGGCCTTTCCCGGCACCCAGGAGCAGTCCCCCCAGGCCGTTGAGCTGGTGGATCACAGGGAGCTTTGTGGTCAGATCCAGCGCCCGGAGAACCAGCCGCACAGCGACAAGCAGCACCGCGAAGGCCAGAGCGCACACCAGGCCGTGGATCGCGCTGTACACCACCGTGTCCAGCGCCTGGTCCACCACGCCGCAGCCCAGCTCCACCAGCTTCTCCCTGGCGGACCAGCCCGCCTGCTCTGCGGTGGACAGATTCAGGCTGTCCAGCAGCCCTATGGCTTTCTCCCGCAGGAAGCCGTTGGGCACGGCCTCCAGCACCCGCTCCAGTTCCTCCCGGGGCGTAGTGGAGGTGACGGTCCCGGCCAGCAGCTGGTCCACCCGCGCCTCCACCGCCGTGTGGGCGGCGGGCCGGAGGCTCTTATCCACCACGGCCCCGGCCGCCAAGCCGGCGGCCTGATAGGCCAGCACCAGGGCGATGACAATAGCCGCCAGCTCGGTCAGGCTGCGCAGCAGCCCCCGCCGCCACCCCAGGAACATAAAGGCGGCCAACACCGCCGCCACGGCTATATCCAGCATAACAGCATTCATGATAAAAGTCCAGTTCCTTTCTATGGGGTGTTTGGAAGTCCGGCCCCCGGCGCGCCGGAAACTAGGGTAGGAACCGCCAGGCGGAGGAGCCGGAGATCAGCAGGGCGGTGCCGTCCTCGTCCATGCGCACCTGACCGGCGTAGTCCGTGCTGTCCAAGCGGGCGCGCTCGGTCAGCGTCCTGTCGTAGATGACCAGTTTCTCGCCGTAGAGCACCGCCAGATAGTCCCCGGCGGCGGAGATGTCCAGCACCTCCTCCGTCAGATCCAGGCTCGCCAGCTCCACCCCGTCCAGGTCGTAGGTGGTCAGGGTGCAGATATTCCCCGACTGATAGCGGCCCAGCAGCAGCGCGCAGAAGTCGTCCCCCGTCAGCGCGTAGCGGTGGAGGTATAGGTTCCCGTAGGCCCGATCCAGCAGGGTCTCCCCGGCCACGGTGGTGATGGTGAAGCGCTTGTCGCACAGGGACAGGAGCCTGTCGCCACGGCTCACCAGCTCCAGCACCAGGCCGTCCCGGATGACACAGCTGCCCGTCTGCTCTGCCGTGGTCAGATCAAAGATCATCAGCTCACTGGCAAAGGCGCCGTCCGCGCTGCCCAGGCTCACCGCCGCCAGATATTTGCCGTCCTCGGTGACCAGCGCGTCGCCCAGATAGTTATCATAGGAGTCAAAGTGGAAAATCAGCTCCCCTGAGGGGTTGTAGACGGAGACCGCCGCCTTGTAGCCGGTGCTCTGCCCGGTCACCGCCAGATAGTCGCCGCCGTTCATCCGGGCGGAGTAGTAGCACAGGCCCCGGTCCGCCTGCATGGTCCGCAGCACGCCGTCCTCGTCCAGCACGTAGAGGGTGTCCTCCCCCACAGCGCAGACGGCGGCCTGCTTCTCCCCCACGGAGAGCTGTGGCGCGTCCATGCGCACCGACATGTCGCAGACAGGCTCGCCGTCCCTGGAGATAATCTGGAGCACATTCTCATTGACCACCACCAGACTGTCCCCCAGACGGCCGTAGCGGTTGCTGGAATCCGCGGCGTAGACATACATATCCTGGGTGGCGCTGCTGTCCCCGTAGGCCAGCCAGCGTCGCAGCGCGGCAAAGTGGTGTCCGTCCTCCATAGTGGTCAACGCCGCCACGACCAGCACCACCGCCAGCACCAGCAAAACCATCCCCAGGGGGAGGCGCTTCTTCCCCGGCTGGGACCGCTGCCCGGCAGCCGTCTCTTCTGTTGTGGGTTCTCTCTTATCCATTGAGCCGCTCATCCCCATACCACAATTTTGTCAGATACAATCCCCCCGGCGGCACGGTAGGCCCCGCCAGGGTCCGGTTCCCGCTGTCCAATATCCGGGGAATGTCCTCCGGCGTCAGCTTTCCCTCCGCCGCGTACAGAACGGTACCGGTAATGGCCCGCACCATATTATACAAAAACCCGTCCGCGCAGACCTTCAATTCCAGGAGAGGGCCGTTTCTTGTGACATAGCAGTAGTGAATGGTCCGCACGGTGGTCCGCGTCTCCGTACCCACGCTGCGCACCGCCCGGAAGTCATGGGTACCCTCAAAGGCCCGGGCCGCCGCGTCCATCACCTCTTCGTTCAGAAGCTTGGGGTAGAAGTACGCCCGGTTGACATAAAACGGGTCCCGGATCCGGGAGTTATAGATTCGGTAGGTGTACTCCTTCTTCAAACAGGAAGCGATGGCGTTGAAGTCACCGGCCACCTCGATGGCCTCGAACACCACGATATCCTCCGGGAGCTGGACGTTGATGGCCAGCGGGAAGCGGTCACAGGGGATACGGGCGGTGGTGTGGAAGTTGGCCACATAGCGCTGGGCGTGGACGCCCGCGTCCGTGCGGCCGCAGCCGGTGACCTTGATATTTTCTCCACAGAGGCTGGAGAGGGCTTTCTCCAGAGTCTCCCCTACCGTGGGGAGGGTCTTTTGGACCTGCCAGCCGTGGTAGTTTGTACCGATATATTTTAATATCAGGGCGATATTGCGCATAGTTTTCCTTCTATTCGGTGGATTGGGGGGCTGGGGCCTCCGGCCCCTGCCGGCCCTTCCTCTTTCCGCCACTGCCATGGCAGCCCCGGGTTACTTTTCCCGCGCGGGAAAAGTAACCAAAAGCGCGCCAAGGGGTTTCACCCCTTGGAACCCTAATGTTGGGTTTTGTTTTGCGCTGTCTTGCCAGTCTGTCTTGTTTAAATCTTTGCCGTCCGTATATCAGGCGAAGCGGCTGTTTGAGTATGTTCTTACGAACCTCTCGTAAAAAATCCATCGGCGCGCTCCCCGTCTCGGGGTGCCAATTACCCTACGTGGCGGCCATGCACCCCTCGCCTAGTGGTAAGGGCTTGGTGCGTGCAAAGGGAAACAACTATCACGCGCGAAATGAAATGGAGCGCCAGAAAGCAGTTGGTCAACATAAAACGTACAGCGAACCCAATGCGAAGGTTTGCCGCTGCGCGGCAAACTGGGCGCCGCATAGATATCTCCTGCACAACCGTCCTAAAATAGCCGCTTCGCCTCATACACGGAACGCAGCCCGGTTTAGGCCGGACAGACCGCGGGTCGAGCGCAAAAATAATCAAAAAATTGGGATTCTCAAGGGTGAAACCCTTGCGCGTGCTTTTGGGTACTTTTCCCACGAGGGAAAAGTACCTCAGGGCTGGTAGGGACCGAAAGGCCCCTCCTAAACTCCCCTGGGGGCGAAGCCCCCCTCAGAGTCCAAAGTGCCCGAGCACCAGCACCGCCGCCAGCATAGCGGCAAACCCCGCCAGCACCAGATAGTCCCTCGCCTCATAGCGAAGAACATGCAGTTTTGTGCGGCCTCCGCCGCCATGATAGCACCGGCATTCCATAGCCACCGCCAGCTCGTCCGCCCGGCGGAACGCCGAAATAAACAATGGCACCAAAATCGGCACCAGCGCCTTGGCCTTCTGGAGCAGGTTCCCGCTCTCAAAGTCCGCGCCCCGGGCCTTCTGGGCGGACATGATCTTGTCCGTTTCCTCGATGAGGGTGGGGATGAAGCGGAGGGCGATGGACATAATCATGGCCAGTTCGTGGACCGGCACATGAATTTTTTTCAGAGGATTCAGCAGCGACTCCAGACCATCGGTCAGAGAGATGGGGCTGGTGGTGTAGGTCAGCAGGAACGTCCCCATAATCAGCATGGTAAACCGCAGCACCATGAAGAATGCCTGCAAAACACCCTCCTTGGTGATGGTGAAGATCCAAAAACTCACCAATTCCTCGCCCGGCGTGTACAGCAGGTTCAAAATCGCCGTGAAACAGATAATGAACACAATGGGCCTCAAGCCCTTCACCAGCGCCTTTGGGTGTACGCCAGATACCTTTACAGAGATTACTAATACAAGTGCTACCAGCGCATAGGACACAAAATACTTGGCGCAGAACAGGGCCGCGATATAGAGGACCACCAAAATAATCTTCGTCCGGGGATCCAGCCGGTGGGCCAGGGTATTTCCAGGGAAAAACTGGCCCAAAGTGATATCCTTCAGCATCAGGCCCGCCCCCCTCTCAGATCATTCAGGGCGCGGCGCAGATCCGCCACCGTGTACACCGCCGGGTCAATGTCCACGCCCCGGCGCTTCAATTCCATAGCCACCTGGGTCACCTGTGGCACGTTCAGCCCCACGTCCATCAGCTCCTGGGCATGGGAAAACACCTCATGAGGCGTGCCGGACATGACAATCCCTGCGTTGGCCAGCACCACAATGCGGTCCACGTTCTCCGCCACTTCGTCCATGCTGTGGCTTACCATGACCACCGTGGTGCCCTTCTTCCTGTGGTACTCCCGGATATTCTCCAGCAGACTCCTCCGCCCCGCCGGATCGAGGCCCGCCGAGGGCTCGTCCAGAATCAGCACCTTGGGCTCCATGGCGATAACCCCGGCAATCGCCACCCGGCGCTTCTGTCCGCCGGAGAGGTCAAAGGGCGATTTCTCCAGCATGTCCTCCCCCAGCCCCACAAATTGCAGGGCCGATCGCACCCGCCGGTCGATCTCCTTCCCATCCAGGCCCATATTCTTAGGCCCGAAGGATACGTCCTTGTAGACCGTCTCCTCAAAAAGCTGGTACTCCGGGTACTGGAATACCAAACCCACCTGGAAGCGCACATCCCGGATCTTCTTGGGATCCGCCCAGATGTCCCGATCCCCCAGATAGATCTTCCCGCCGGTGGGCTGGAGCAGTCCGTTCAAATGCTGGATCAAGGTGGACTTTCCCGACCCAGTGTGGCCGATGATGCCCAGGAACTCTCCCTCATATATCTCCATGCTCACGTCCTTCACCGCGCTGCGGCAGAAGGGCGTGTTGACGCCGTAGGTGTGGGTCAGATTTTCCACGCGAATGATGGGTCTCAAATTGGCTTCCTCCATGTTAAGGAATTTTCTTTTACAGCGCCCGGCAGATAGCCTCCGCACACTCCTGGATGTCCAGCGCGTCCAAAGGGACGCCAAAGCCGTCCTCCTTCAGGCCGTGGAGCAGCTCCACAGTGGGCGGGGCGTCCAGGCCCAGTGCGCGGAGCTCTGCCATCTGCGGCAGAATCTCCCTGGGCGCGCCGTCCATGACCACCCTGCCGTTGTCCATGACCACCACCCGGTCCGCCAGGGCGGCTTCGTCCATGTGGTGGGTGATAAGGACGATGGTGACGCCCTTCTCCCGGTTGAGCCGCCGCACTGTGTCCAGCACCTCCCGGCGGCCCAGGGGGTCCAGCATGGCGGTGGACTCGTCCATGACAATGCATTTGGGCTCCATGGCGATAACCCCGGCGATGGCCACCCTCTGCTTCTGCCCGCCGGAGAGGTGGTGGGGCGCGTGGAGGGTGAACTCCTCCATGCCCACGGCCTTCAAAGCGCCGTCCACCCGGCGGCGGATCTCCTCTGTGGGCACGCCCAGGTTCTCCGGGCCGAAGGCCACGTCCTCCTCCACCACATTAGCCACAATCTGGTTGTCCGGGTTCTGAAACACCATGCCCACCCGGCGGCGAATCTCCAGCAGGAGGCTCTCGTCGGAGGTGTCCATGCCGTCCACATATACCTTCCCGCCCCCCGGCAGGAGGACGGCGTTCATGTGCTTGGCGAGCGTGGACTTGCCGCTGCCGTTGTGGCCCAGGATGACCACAAAGCTGCCCTCCCGGATGGCCACGCTGACGCCGTCCAGGGCGTTGACCGGCGTCTGGCCCTCCTCGGCGGGATAGGCGAAGGTGAGATTCTCTGTTCTTACGATATCGCTCATAGAGTTTCCTCTCTCAGGGGTTTTACATGAAACCGCGCACAAAAACGCGGGAACAATTTGTCCAGCAGCTTCCACAGCCAATAGCCGCAGAGGACGCCAAATGCGTTCAGCAGCAGGTCGTCGATATCAAAGGTCCGGCCCACGAAGAGCTGGCAGCACTCCACGAAGAGGGTGATAGCAAAGCCCGCTGGGAGGGCCCGCTTCCAGCTCCACCCCCGCCACAGCAGGGCGGCAAAGAAGCCGAAGGGCACGAACATGACGATGTTCCCGGCCAGGATGTAGAGGGAGTGGATATCCGGGGCGAAGGTCCGAAAGGGCACCAGATTCACGTTCCCCAGCGCAAAGAAGGGATAACCGGCCACATTCCAGCCGTACCCGTGAAGCACGTCCATAATGGACCAGACCACCCAGCGGGGAAAAACGGTCAGCACCGCCATGCCGCCGCTGAACATCCAGAACAGCACCAGCGCCGTTTCCCGGACGAAAGGGCTGTAAAGTCTCTTCCCTTTTAAGCATTTCCGCCGGAACGGCAGCAGGCACAGATATGCCGCCAGCGCCACGACAGCGCCGCAGGCCAGGGAGGTCAGATACGCCACGGTCCTCTCCCCCATGGCCGCCCAGATCTCTCGAAACAGCATCCCGCTGTCCCCCTTCTCATCGAAACTGCCGCACCAAGGCAGATAGCAGGGTCAAGACGATCCCCAGGTGGATGCTCACGTCTGTACTGAGCCACTTCACCCCGTCCCGGCGCAGAGCCCAGATGTGGACCGCCTGCCCCGCCACGAGCAGCAGCCAGAACGCCGTCCATACCACGCGGAAACACACGTCCTCGGAGCTGAGGGTGATCTCCTGAAACTCCCCCACGAACAGGGCGTAGATCAAAAAGCACACCATGAGACCGGCGGCGCTGCCGTAGAGGATATACCGGATCTTCTCCGTCCGCCGGACGGCGCTGTTTTTCCCGTCCATCTCAGTCGCACACCCATCTTCCCGTGGCGCCGCAAGGCAGCGCCAGGCCGCTCTCGGTGACGGGCAGACCCAGTTCCCCGCTCTCGGTGCGGCCGCCGAACTTTTTGGAGATCAGCGTCTCCAGGAGATAGGTCAGCACGCCGGGGGCCAGGCCGGTGGTGTAGGAGTTGAGGATAATAAAGAGCGGGCTGTCGGACAATACCCTACCGCACAGCTCCACGAATGGATACAGGCTGTCCTCCAGTTTCCAGACCTCGCCGGTGGGGCCCCGGCCGTAGCTGGGCGGGTCCATGATGATGGCGTCGTAGGTCTTGCCCCGGCGGATCTCCCGCTCCACGA
>CANRHK010000072.1 GCA_947630395.1 uncultured Oscillospiraceae bacterium | reverse complement strand
ACTTCATCTTTTCTCACCCTATGCTATTATACCACACTCTTCTCTACTTCGCTACTTTTTATTGGAGAATAGTATTAGTTCTGTTTTTGACTCAAAACAGGCGATAAACGGAGCGCGTGGGCGGCGCAAGGAGGGTAGGATGCCCAACAATCCAAGATTCAAGACTTCATAGAGCGGGTATCGCTGTCGGAGAAATCCGTCAGACGGTATCCGCTCTTTTTGCGTTTTCACGGATTACATAGGCGTGGCGATATGCGGCAGGTGCGGACACTCGCTCTGCTCCTGCGGCACGGTGTGCAAGGGGGAGTGGGAGAAGTACTGATACATCTGGAGCTATTATCAACTTTGGAGCATCGGTATTTTAGCCATCGTCTTTGTGCTGGCCTGGGGCGTCCATCAGTACGTGACCACCAATTCAGAAAACTGGTTCTTCGCCTGCTTCGCGAATACTCGCGCCGATCTTGGCAATGGTTCGGAATTCTGGGAGGACTATGCCGGCTACACCGGATATGACCTGAGTGAAAAGGATCTATTATTTAACGCACAACTCTACTTTGATCCAACGGGGCGCACCGCAGGCAACCAGTATTACCAGCTCTTGATTGCCTATATGGATAGTGGATCTCTGGATGTGCTGGTTATGGAGAAGGAGCAAATAAAAGCAATTGGTGCTTCGGGGCGCTTGATGGATCTGGAGGATGAGCGGCTGCGGACGATTTATGAACAGTACAAGGATCTCCTGGTTTACTGTGAGCCGTTTGACGAGGACTATGGAAAAACCTTGGTCCCGGTAGGAATCGACCTCTCCGGGACAATTCTTACCGGAGAGAACCAAGCCTATCCCTAGGGTGCTGTGTTGGGCATCAATGCCTTGGCCCCACACCTGGAGGAAACCGGGACCTTTCTGGCGTACTTATTTGAGTAAAGAAATCCGCAGCGGCATAATAGCGGGCGCCAAGCAGCCGCATCCGCCGCGTGCCTGCGCATCCCTCCCTGTCACATATCTCGCCTGGCAGGGGAAATGACTCAGGGCGCACAGGGAAAATTTCCCTCTCGGACAGCATATCTTTTCAGACAACAAAAGCCTCAGCCGGTGTCCCCCCGGGGGCCGGCTGAGGCTTTTGCAATTGCACGGTCAGTTCTTTATTCCCGGATAAAGCTCTTGTCACCGTCGTTCTGGCTTTCGTCCGAGATATACCGCTCCGCTTTCATGTGCAGGTCGTACTTTTCCCGGAGTTCGGCGATCTTCGCCATCATGGGGGAGGCGTGATGCACATCCAGCGCCTGCTGATCCGCCCAGCTGTCGATCAGCAGCACGGTCTCCTCGTCCTCCCTGGGGAAGAAGTACTCATATTTCAGATTGCCGGGCTCGGCGCGGATGGCGCTGACAACACCGCTCTCCGTCATTTCTTCCGCGAATTTTCTCGCGTTTCCGTTAACGCCGCTGTAATAGAGATTCATCGTGATAGCCATTTCAATTGCCTCCTTTTATTCCCCCGTATTCAACAGCTTTCTTACGCAGTTGTAGGTGATATCATAGATCCTCAAGTCCTGGGAATCCCTCTCTTTGCTTTCAAAAGATGTTTTTGTCGCAGCCGGTTTGACCTCCGTCAGATATTGGCCTTTTGCGGCTGCCGGACCAGTTTGTTGTACAGCTCCGTGCCCAGGCAGTTTTCCGCGTACTTGCACCACTTGGCACACGTCAGCGCCTCGTTGTAGGCCACAAAGCCGCAGTTTTCGCAGGCCACCTCTGTATCACAGGAGAAGATTTCAATGGTGTGCCCGCACACAGGGCAGATCTTCTCCGTGATCTTGGGGTCCCGCAGCCGGTCCGCGCCGGGACAGCGATCAGAAATCATGGTCTCACTCCTATCTGTCCAGAATATTTCCGTCGATGGAGACGGTCACCACCTGCCAGGGGATGAACTTCCCGCTGGCCTGTAACGCTTTCTTCACCGCTATCTCCAGCCCGCCGCAGCAGGGTACCTCCATGCGCACCACCGTGACGCCCCGGACGTCGTTCTGCCGGATGATCTCCGTCAGCTTCTCGCTGTAGTCTATCCCGTCCAGCTTGGGACAGCCGATCAGCGCCGTCCGGCCCGCCAGGAACTCCCGGTGGAACGCGGCGTAGGCGTAGGCGGTGCAGTCGGCGGCGATCAGCAGCTTCGCGCCGTCGAAGTAGGGCGCCTTGTGGGGGGCCAGCTTGATCTGCACCGGCCAGTTTCGCAGCTGAGAGGGCTGAGGGCCCGGGGCGGCGCTCGGGGGCGCCGGAGGCGCGGGCTTTAGCTCCCGCATGCGGGAGCCGGGGCAACTGTGGCCGGGGATAGGGGGCTTCGCCAGCTTGTTGATCGCCACCGCTTGGGCGTCGTAGGCCGCGGCCTCCCGCTCCTCAAAGGTGATGGCCCCGGTGGGGCACTCCGGCAGGCAGTCCCCCATGCCGTCGCAGTAGTCATCCCGGAGGAGCTTCGCCTTGCCGTCCACCATGCCGATGGCCCCCTCGTGACAGGCCTCGGCGCACGCGCCGCAGCCATTGCACTTGTCTTCGTCGATATGGATGATTTTGCGGATCATATTTTTGACCGCCCGTCTTGTCTTTGTGATTGGAGTATAGTATACTTTGTCTGTGCTGTATGTGGTTTGAACCACATTTTTTGAAAAACGGGGTGATTTTTTGCGCGTGGATGTTTTGCAGGGCACCGTGCTCTTCCGCGGCATGGCGGAGACGGAGATCCGGGAGGCGCTGGACTCCCTGGGGGCCTTTCAGCGCTCCTACAGCAAGGGGGAGGCGGTGCTCCACGCGGGGAGCACTACCCGGCGCATCGGCCTGGTGCTCTCCGGCAGCGTCACGGTGGAGAGCAATGACATGTGGGGGAACCGCACAGTGTTGGACGTGATCGGACGCGGGGAGTTCTTCGCCGAGACCTACGCCTTTCTGCGGAATGAGCCGTTGCTGGTGGATGTGGCGGCCAACGAGGACTCCCGGGTCCTGTTTCTGGAGATTGGGAGTCTGGCGGAGAGTGCTGCGGCGCGGCCCTGGCAGGTCAAGCTGCTGGGGAATCTCCTGACCATCACCGCCCACAAGAATCTGGCGCTGTCCGGGCGGGCCTTCCATACCGCGCCCAAGACGGCCCGGGGGCGGATTCTGGCGTATCTGAACTCGGTGTCGGTGAAAAAGCACGCCAAGGAGTTCGACATCCCCTTTGACCGCCAGCAGATGGCGGACTATCTGAGCCTGGAGCGGACGGCGCTGTCCAAGGAGCTGGGCCGGATGCGGCGAGAGGGGATTATCGCTTTCCGAAAGAACCGCTTCACGATTCTGTAGCGTCCGCCCGCGCTCCCGCTCCGCACGGTGCCGGACGGCGGCGCATATTATGACAGCAGAGTATTGCAAGGGAGGATGGCCTATGAAGCGATGTGTCCCGTTGGAGCCGGCCGCAGAGGCGGTTTGTGATCAGAGCGCTATCCCGCCGCTGATCTTTGAGCTTCCTCCTGAACAGGGGCGGCAGGTCCTGGAGCGGGCCCAGGACGCCCCGGTATACAAATACCCGGCGGACGTCACCATGGAGCGGGTGGACACCGGCGAGTGGGGGACCATACCGGCCTATTTAGCGGCACCCCGGGCGGCCGCTGTCAGGCGGGTGATTGTGCATCTCCACGGCGGGGGGTGGGTGTTCGGCAGCTTCCACACCCATGAGAAGCTGGTCCGGGAGCTGTGCGCGCGGACGGATTCTCTGGTGGTGTTCCCGGAGTACACCCTGTCGCCGGAGGCGAAATACCCCGCCGCCCTGGAGCAGTGCCGGTTCGTGCTGACACACCTGGGGCAGATCGCCGGGGGCGTGTATCCTGATGTGGACCGCCTGCCGCTCGTCGTGGCGGGCGACAGCGTGGGCGGGAACATGGCCGTGGCTATGGCCCTCCTGGCGGAGGAGCGGGGCGGGCCGGAGATCCAAAAGCTGCTGCTCTACTACCCGGTGACCAATGCCTGCTTCGATACCACCAGCTACCGGCGGTTCGCCAACGGTTACTACCTCTACCGGGAGGGCATGCGCTGGTTCTGGCAGCAGTACACGGCCTGTCCGGCGGACAGGAGGCGGATCACCGCCTCTCCCCTGCTGGCGGGCCCCGACCAATTGCGGCGGCTGCCCCCCACCATGATCATCAACGGGCAGGCGGACGTGCTCCGCAGCGAGGACGAGGCCTTCGGAGAGAAACTGCGCCGGGCCGGTGTGGCGGTGACGGCGCTGCGGGTGCAGGGCACCATCCACGACTTCGTCATGCTCAACGCCCTGGATCAGACCAACGCCTGCCGCACCGCCATGGACGCCTCCACCGCGTGGATCGCGGGGGCGGGCCGGGACCAATAGCGGGTGTGAATGCATCCACGTCCAAAGCAAAATTGCCGCCTCCGAACTCGGTCCGGAGGCGGCGGTTTTTTTGCTGCATTCTGTTGTGCGGTGTCTTGGGCCGCGTCACCCGTTTTTCTCCGGGGCGGCGTAGTGGCAGTGGCTCAGGAAATCCGTCAGAATCTCTCCCGGGTCCCCGTCAAAATCGTCCAGGCAGGCGAACTCGGCGGAAATGGCCCAGTGATCAAAGACGGTAAAGGCGGACACTCCCCTGGCAAAGGGGCTGGTGTCGGAGGAGAAGGTGTAGCTCAGGACGGTGAAGTTCTGGCCGTTGTAGGTCCGCTGCTCGGTGCCGGTGACGGCGTAATGGTCCGCGGCCAGATCCAGCCACTCGTCCACACTGGCCTGGGCGGACTCCGCCGTTTTCGCCTCCTCCAGGAGGAGCACCAGTTGCGCGTCATACAGCGTCGTCTCCTGGCCGTCCGCGTTAGTGGAGGGCTGGGCCTCGCCGATGGACCAAGCGGCGTAGTACATGTCCTGCACCGCCTTGTCATCCCGGAGGGTCAGGCCGTGGCCGGGCGTCTCCACCCCCAGGGTATATCCCAGGGTGATCCAGTCTTTGCTCCAGGCCGCGCCGTCCACCGCCCTGGCGGGCGTTTTGACCCCGCAACCGGTGAAGCAGGCCAGCGTCAGACACAGGATAAGCATGAGGGAAAATCTCTTTTTCATAGGTTTGACTCCTCTGTAATGTTACGCTCTTGTGGTTCCCCCATAGGCGTAGCTGACCGGCAGGCACACCAGGGAGGGCGCCTTCTCGAGGCAACCGTCCAGCACCAGGTCCACGCAGGTCTCCGCGATCCGCTCCAGGGGCTGCACAATGGTGGAGCAGGGGAGCGCCATGTTCCCGAAATCCCGCACCCCGTCAAAGCCGACGATCTGTACGTCCTCCGGCACGCGGAATCCCATGTCCTGTAGGATTGTCCGGATCCGGCAGGCCAGGGCGTCCGTGACACAGAAGATGCCGTCAAAGTCCAGCGTCCCGCCGCGCGCGTGCTCCCGTAGGAACTCCTCAAACACGGAATAGGGCGTGCCGTCGTCCGCCAGCTTCAGGGTATAGGGGACGCCGTGCTCCTCGCAGGCGCTGACGAAGCCGTCCTTCCGCTTGTTGGTCTCGCTGGCCAGGCTGGTGCCGATGCGGAGAAACGCCAGACGCCGGCAGCCGTTCTCCATGAGCTTCTCCGCGGCCAGGTGCCCGCCGCCGTAGTTGTCGCTGGAGACACAGGGGATCCTGGCGCCGAAATAGCGATCAATGGAGACCATGGGGATCCCCTCCGGCGCCCGGAGACTCGGGCTATAGGACAGGCAGATGATGCCGTCCGCCATCTGCTGCTCCGCCATCAGAATATGGGACTGCTCCAGATCCGGGTCACCGTCCGTGGTGCACAGCATGGTCTTGTACTTCCGCCGGGCCAGCTCATTGGCGGTGTAGTGGACCAGCATGGCAAAGAAGGGGTTCAGCAGGTTGGGCACCACCACCTGGATGATGCGGGTGCGCTCGCTGCGCATCCCCTGGGCGTAGATGTTGACCCGGTAATTCAGCTTCCTGATTGCCTCCTCCACGCGGAGGCGGTACTCCTTCCCCACGGGTATGCCGTTGATCACTTTCGACACAGTCCCCACCGCCACGTTGGCCTCCCGTGCCACGTCCTTCATGGTGGGACTGGATTTTCTTTTCGCCATAAGGTTCCTCCCGCGTAATCTCCCCGGCGCCGCCGGGGATGTGGATCGGATCCATGCCGTCAGTCCGCTTCCGGGTTTTCCGTACCCGGCGGGGCGGCCAGGTACTCCAGATACCGCAAAACGCCGGACATGCGGGGGCTGTTGCCCACCACCCCCACGTAGACCGTATCCGGGAAGCCGGCGTCCCGGAACAGGGGAAGGGCGGAGACGTCCAGCGCGTTGGTGTGCTCCTCCGTCACGGCCACGTACCGGTCCGCCTCGTTGAGGTTGTACTCGATGGCGTTGTCCTCCAGGATCACGGTGTTTGTGGTCAGGCAGGGCTCCAGCAATGCGTACAGAGAGCTGTCCTGGGAGAGGAACCCGGGCAGATCCAGCAGATAGCCGTTCTGGGAGAAAACATCATAGGCCTCCCGGTTCATCAGGACCACATCCAGCTGCTTCGCCTCAATGGCGGCCATCATTTTCAGCTTGGAGGCATAAGCGTACTCGTGGTTCTCCATCGTGGGGTTGTCCGACAGGTAGATCCCGTGGTAGGGGTATACCTCCGCTTTCCGCGGATTTCCGCCGATGGAGGAGATAAAGCCCCCATCCAGCCGGGCCTCCAGGTCCTCCCCCACGGACACATTGAGATAACCGCAATAGAGGACGGCGTCTTTCTTTGTGATCTGCCGGTATATGCCGGAGCACAGCAGCCCCAGCGCCAGCAGCCCCAAGGCTATGGGCAGCTTATAATAGGTGTAGAGGTAGTCCGCCTTGTCCACCGCGCTCATCTTCCGGAAGGAGGCCCTCCGGGCGGCGCGTTCCTCCCGCGTCAGCTTCATACGCCGTCACCGGTTTCGCCGTCCCGGCCGTCCTCCTCCTCGTCCGGATCGTAGGAGCAGGCCAGAAGCACGTTGTTCATCAGATAGGCGCTGACCAGGGCGCACAGGCCCTCCCCGAAGATGATCAGCGGGGTGAAGATCCGAACCACCGCGAAGAACATAGCGAAGTGGACCGCGAACACCAGAATGGTGCAGAAGAGATAGTGGGTGCCGATGAAGAAGGAGTTCTTCAGCATGGCCCAGTTGGTGTTGGAGACGCTGGCCACCAGGGGGAACACGAAGATCAGCACAATGGTGTAGAGCACCGCCGCGCCAATCACCATCGCCAGGATCAGCGTCCACAGGACGGCGGGCGCCCCGGTGGAGGTTGCCCGGAGACGGTAGACGATGTACCCGTCGGCCCCCAGGAAGAGGCCCACGGCCAGCAGAATCAGCCACAGGACCGTGGACTGGCGGAAATTCTGCCGGAAGGAGCGGAAAAACATGCGGCCCAGGGATCTATCCTCGTCCCGGATGATCTTCAGGCTGGTATAGTACAGCGCCGTGGTGGACGCGCCGATGGTCACAATCGGAATACAGCAGACGAACCACAGCAGGTTCAGATAGCAGCTGTAGCACAGCTTCAGCAGAAGCTGGCTGAAAGGACTGTCGTAAGCAAAGAATTTCATCTCTTGCGCCTCCCGGCTGTCAGCACTTGGTGGAATCCCGGTAGATGAGCTCCGTCTCCGTGTGGACGATCCGGTAGTCCAGGGAGGGCTCCTTAATCCGGGTCATCAGGAGGCGGGCGGCGGTATACGCCATGATCTGGGTGTGAATGTGGACCGTGGTCAGCGTCGGCGTGACATTTCTGGATTCCGGCGCGTCGTCAAAGCCGCACAGCATCACATCCTCCGGAACGGACTTGCCCAGCTTGCGCAGGGCCTGAATCACATCCAGGGCCACAAAGTCGTTGCCGCAGATGAACAGATCCGGCAGCTCCGGCAGGGCGTCCAGAGCCTCAATGATGCTGTCGTAGAAGTTGGACCTGATGCACAGCGCCTCGTCCGCCGGAACCCCGGCCATCAGCATGGCGCAGCGGAAAGCGGTGTACCGCTCATAGAAGGACTGGCAGTGCTCATAGTCGCCGATGAAGCCGATCCGTTTCTTTCCCCGCGCCAGCATCTCGTTGACCAGCCGGGTAATGCCCACCGTGTTCTCCATGTAGAGCTGGTCGGCGGGGAGCGATTCGCCGGAGCGCTTGTTGGGGCCGTCCACAAACAGCACAGGCAGCCCCAGTCCGCAGAGCATCATATCATAGTCCCAGTCGAACATCTCGATGCACATGATGGCGCTGCACCGCTCTTTAATAAAGGTAGTGGGCAGGGCCCGCCGGACCAGATCGTCCTTGCCCACGGCGTGGATGCTCAAAATATAGCCCAAATGGGAGAGCTCCTGCCGAAACCTGTCCAGCATCAGAGCGGCAAAGTGGTTGGTTTGGTGGAAAATACTGGTAGTGAAGATGGCGACCTCGCCGGTGCTCTTGGGGTTCTCCGGAGAGACGGCGGGCGGCGCCAGACTGTCGGACAGCACGGTGGCATAGGAAAACTGCTTGTATCCCATCTCCACGGCTTTCTGGAGAATTCTCTCCCGGGTGGCGTCCGCGAGACCGCCGGAGTTGTTGATGGCCTTGGATACAGTATTGCGGGAGATCCCCAGCGCGTCGGCGATGTCCTGGATGGTAACCCGTTTCATACGGTGTCCTCCGTTCCTCTTGATGATCAGGGATTCTGCCACGAGATATTTGCGTTATCTTATCACAGTGTTGTGCAAATGTCAATGAAAGGATTCACAAAAAACGGGATACATAATTGTGCACAGTCACACCGCGCCGCGGGGACAAGCCGGGGCATTCTGTAATTATATCCAAAAAAGGCCGTCGAAATTTGTGCAAATGCAAAAATAATGCGAGTGGGCAAAATTTGCATTGACTTTTATGCGGCATGGTGATAGAATCACTTCACCTTTGAGAGTGCAAATGCACAAATTGCAAAATGTTGCATTTGCACACATCAAAGGGAGAGAATAAAAAGGAGGAGAAAAATGAGTAAAACCCCGTCAACCGCGATTGCACCCAACAAAGGCGGGAACACCAAGCTGCACAACTCCTTGGTGTACATCCGGCAGCACTGGCAGCTGTATGTATTCTTCATCATGCCGGCGTTCCTGCTGACGGTCATCTTCCGCTACATACCCATGGGCGGCGTCGCCATCGCATTCCTGGACTACAACCCCTTTGCCGGTATCCTGGGAAGTGAATTCGTAGGCTTCAGCCACTTCACCCGGTTCCTGTCGTCTCCGGACTTCCTGAGCTACCTGATGAACACCCTCAAGCTGAGTGTGTTCGGCCTGCTGTGGGGCTTCCCGGCCCCCATCCTGCTGGCTTTCCTGCTCAACCGCATCCTCAGCAAGAGCAAGAAGCAGAAGATCCAACTGGTTCTGTACATGCCCAACTTCATCTCCGTCATCGTGCTCTGCGGTATTGTCCGCATCCTCCTCTCTCCGACGGGTATGATCAACATGCTCCTGCACAGCAACTACAACTTCATGACCATGCCCCAGGCGTTCCGCACCATCTACATCGCCTCCGGCATCTGGCAGGGCGCCGGCTGGGGCTCCATCATCTACACCGCCGCCCTCTCCAACGCCAGCAAGGATCTGAAGGAGGCCGCCGTTCTGGACGGCGCCAACATCATCCAGCAGATCAAGGCCGTGGAGTGGCCCGCCATCAAGGACACCGTCCTGGTGCAGTTCATCATGAACGTGGGCAACATCATGAGCGTCGGCTTTGAGAAGGCCTACGCCCTCCAGACCGACCTGAACATGGACGCGTCCGAGATCATCTCCACCTACGTGTACAAGAAAGGTCTGATCGACGGCGACTACAGCTTCTCCACCGCCGTGGGCCTGTTCAACACGGTCATCAACGTCATCCTCCTCATCTCCATGAACGCCATCGTCAAGAAGATGAACGACGGCAAGGGCATTTAAGGAAGGAGCGAGATTGAAATGGCAGTGAAAAAGAAAAGCGAGTTCGCCAAGCAGCCCACCATTGACAAGACCATTCTGATCATCGGCTACATCATCCTGGGCGCATTTCTGCTGGCAATCATTTTCCCGATCATTTACATCATCCTGGCGTCTTTCATCGACCCCGTCACCCTCCAGAACAAGGGCCTGACCTTCGACTTCAGCAAGTGGACCCTGACGGCCTATGAGCGCGTCATGTCCAACACCCAGATCTGGACCGGTTTCCGCAACGCCCTGCTCTACTCCATTGCTTCCACCATTCTGGGCGGCGTGGTCACGCTGCTGGCGGCCTACCCCATGTCCCGTCCGGACTTCCGGGGCCGCGGCTTCTTCAACGTGATCTTCGTCATCACCATGTTCTTCGGCGGCGGTCTGATCCCCACCTACTTGCTGATCAGCAACATCGGCTGGCTGGACAACCCCCTGGCCATCCTGGTGCCCGG
>CANRHK010000071.1 GCA_947630395.1 uncultured Oscillospiraceae bacterium | reverse complement strand
ATCTCCGGGATGGTGGAGGTCTGCATCCGCTCGCCGTCGTGCTCCCTCACCTTGAGGCAGCAGAGGACCTCGGCGATGACAAAAAGGACCGCGATGCCAAGGGCCACCCACTGGAAGCCCACCCGCTGCTGGGCGGGCCTGTCGCCGCCGCCCAGGGCGGTGACGGCTTTTAGGGTGAAAATGGTGATAAGGGCGGATCCCACTCCGGCGCAGGTGCGGCCCACCACCGACAGGCCCTCCCGATCCTGGGGGGTGGAGGTGATGGCGGGGATCATGGACCAGTAGGGGATGTCCATCATGGTGTAGGTGACACCCCAGAGGATGTAGATGACGGTGAAGTAGACCATCAGGGGGACGCCCTCGATATTGGGGGCGGCGAAGAGGGCATACAGCACCGCGGCATTGAGCACCGTGCCGCTGAACAGCCAGGGGCGGAACCGGCCCCAGCGGGTCCGGGTTTTGGCTACCAGGATGCCCATGAAGGGGTCGTTGACGGCGTCGAAGATGCGGGCGATCATCAGGATGGTGCCCACAAAGGTGGCGGACAGGCCCAGGATGTCCTGGTAGTACGCCATGACATAGGTGGCGGACAGGGCGTACACCATGTCCTTGCCCACGGCGCCGATGCCGTAGGCGGCGGTTTGGGAACGGGTGAGTTTCATTCTTCTCTTTCTCCTCTTTCCTGATACTGGATAAATCGGCCACAGGTCCCGCCTCGGGCGCGGGGACTGCCGGTTGGACCTATGATAGTACCTGGGCTGGCGGTTTGTCAACAACCTTTTAGGCATATACCACAAAAAAAGCGCCGCCGGGCCACTGGTTCCTGTTGACAAAGGATAGAGAGCGTATTATGATTTGATGAAGAAAAGGACCGGGACCGGAGAGGGGCCCGAAGGAGGCGGCGGCATGAAGCTGATACCGGAGGAGCGGTTTTCACAGATAATGCAGGGGGAGGTGGAGACCTGGCTTAGTGGGCTCTGCGCTAGGGGCCGCCTGGGGGGAGAGCTGTACTACGAGATCTTCCCGCTGCCGGGGGCAAAGGCCACCGTGGTGATCAGCCACGGCTCCACGGAGAACTGCGAGAAGTTCCACGAGTTCATCTACTACCTGCTCCAGGAGGGTTACAGCTGCGCTGTCATGGACCACCGGGGCCATGGCCGCTCCGACAGGGAGGGAAAAAATCCCATGGTGGTGCACATCTCCGACTTTCAGCGGCATGCGGAGGATTTCCACCGGTTTGTCCATGAGCTGGTGATCCCCATGTCCGCCGGGAAGCCCCTGTACCTGTACGGCCACTCCATGGGCGGCTGTATCGCCGCGCTGTATCTGGAGCAGTGGCCGGAGGATTTTTCACGGGCGGTGCTCAGCGCGCCTATGCTGGGCCTGGACACGGGAGGGCTGCCCGTATGGGCGGCCAGCGCGGTCTGCAACGCGATGATCCTCCTGGGCAAGGCGGAGCAGAAGCTCTGGTTCCAGGGGGACTACAATCCGGAGATGCCCTTTGAGGAGGACGGGAGCGCGTCCCGCGCCCGCTTCCAGTACTACCAGGAGATCCGCCGGGGGGAGTCGGCCTACCAGCTCTCGGCGGCCAGCTACACCTGGACCAGGGAGGCCATCCGGGCGGGGGCCAGGGCTGTCAAAAACGCGGGGAAGATCCAGGTGCCCGTGCTGGTGTTCCAGGCGGAGCGGGACGGATACGTCTCGCCCAAGGCCCAGGAGCGGTTTGTGGCGCGGCTGGGCCGCGGCAGGCTGGTGCGGGTGCCTGGTTCCAAGCACGAGATCTACCGGTCCGGCAACGCGGTGTTGAAGGGATATCTGACGCGAGTATTCACGTTTTTTGACGGAACAGCCCTGTGAGGTCCGGGAATCGGGCCAGGAGCGCCCGCTGTGCGGCTTTTGCCGCGCAGCGGGCGCTCCTGGCCAACTTCCTGACCAGGGCGTAGTAACAGCATCCGCACGTTCAGTACGTTGGGACAAGTTTTAGTGTCTCCTCGTAGAGGCTCAAAATCACACAGGCGAGGGAAAGCCACTGTCAACTAGCAGCGGCTTTCCCTTGTGAACTGGTGGTCAGGAGGTCATAAAGTTGGCTGGGAGAAACACATCTTTAAATATCGGGTGGGTGACTGTTCGACAATACGATATTTGGAGGAATTCTTATGAAAAGAGTATTTGCTTTCATGCTGACGGTTGTGGTAGGATTTGCGCAAAAGCTAAGTAATACCAACAGTTTGGAGACGGTTAACCGGTAGTATTTACAGCAATATTACTATCTTAATGCAGCTTTTGAGAGTACCTCTCTAATGGGGCGCTCGTCCTCTGCGCTATAGTAAGAAATGGGAGGCACGGTTTTATCGTGTAACGATTGTTGAACAGCGCGTATTATGTAGTAGGGCCTTTATCTTGTAAGCCATAAAAGTCTAATGGTGTGATGTCAAGTAAGTAGGCCTTCTCCAAATCTGCATTTGCCAGGTCATCCGCAGTTTCAAAATGTTCCATGAGAGACAGGGTGGTGGCGCTAGTGTTCGGAATTTCGCTGGTCTGGGCAATGCCGGGGCACTTGAGGAATAAATAGTTGGCGATCGCCGATACGATTCTCTCTGTCAGCAGTTTAGCACCGCCCCGGTTGTTTTGTAAAGAGAAGCTGCCATACTTGCTGCCGTCCGGCCCCATGAGGTAGGCCACATTAACACTTATAAAATCTCCGCTGATTCTTATTATACGAGTTATACGAGGTGGATTGTTATGAATCAAACAAATCCTTTTAACGATAAGAGCTGTAACCAATATTCTGACGTTAGTTTTAAAGGCAACCGGACAGAAAGGATCCGCTGTAAGCCAACATGTTTCAACTGCTGTTATGTGAAGTGCTGTTCAGGCCCTACAGGCCCCACCGGTCCCCAGGGTCCTATCGGTGAAAATGGCCCCGTTGGTCCGGCTGGTCCTCAGGGAGCTACAGGGCCGGCCGGTCCTCAAGGCCCAGCCGGTGCGGCTGGCCTCGCGGGCCCCATCGGCCCCCAGGGCCCTATCGGTGAAACCGGCCCCGTTGGTCCGGCTGGTCCTCAGGGAGCTACAGGGCCGGCCGGTCCTCAAGGTTCTGCCGGTGCGGCTGGCCCCTCGGGTCCCACCGGCCCCCAGGGTCCTATCGGTGAAAATGGCCCCATTGGTCCGGTTGGCCCCCAGGGTCCTATCGGTGAAAATGGCCCCGTTGGTCCGGCTGGCCCCCAGGGAGCTACAGGGCCGGCCGGTCCTCAAGGCCCAGCCGGTGCGGCTGGCCCCGCGGGCCCCACCGGCCCCCAGGGTCCTATCGGTGAAACCGGCCCCGTTGGTCCGGCTGGCTCTCAGGGAGCTACAGGGCCGGCCGGTCCTCAAGGCCCAGCCGGTGCGGCTGGTCCTGTAGGTCCCACCGGTCCCCAGGGTCCTACCGGTGAAACCGGCCCCGTTGGTCCGGTTGGCCCCCAGGGAGCTACAGGACCGGCCGGTCCTCAAGGTTCTGCCGGTGCGGCTGGTCCTGTAGGTCCCACCGGTCCCCAGGGTCCTATCGGTGAAACCGGCCCCGTTGGTCCGGCTGGCCCCCAGGGAGCTACAGGGCCGGCCGGTCCTCAAGGCCCAGCCGGTGCGGCTGGCCCCACCGGCCCCCAGGGTCCTATCGGTGAAACCGGCCCCGTTGGTCCGGCTGGCCCTCAGGGAGCTACAGGGCCGGCCGGTCCTCAAGGCCCAGCCGGTACGGCTGGTCCTGCGGGCCCCGCTGGCCCCTCGGGCCCCACCGGCCCCCAGGGCCCTATCGGTGAAACCGGCCCTGTCGGTCCGGCTGGTCCCCAGGGAGCTACAGGACCGGCCGGTCCTCAAGGTTCTGCCGGTGAGACTGGTCCTGTAGGTCCCACCGGTCCCCAGGGAACTGCTGGCGGGGTGTTAAATTTCGCGGATTTTTACGCTCTGATGCCGTCTGATAATGCAGCGACAGTTGCCCCAGGCACGGACGTCAGTTTTCCCCAAGACGGTCCGAACAGCGGATCGGGTATTGCCCGAACCGGACCGGCGTCCTTTAACTTGGCAGATATTGGCACGTATCAAATACTGTTTCAGGTAAGCGTGACGGAGGCCGGGCAATTACTGCTCACTTTAAACGGTGCCGATTTGGCGTATACCGTAGTAGGCCGCGCAACCGGCACATCTCAAATTGCCGGTATGGCGCTGGTGACGACAACGGCTGTCAATTCCATTTTGACCGTGCGAAATCCTGCCGGTAATGCGGCGGCGCTTACAATCACTCCGCTGGCGGGAGGTACGCGGCCTGTTTCCGCACACCTTGTGATCACACAGCTCCAATAACTTCAGGGTGAATGTGGGAAAAATGGCGCTTTTACGACTTGTGGACCTTGGGGACAGAGCAGATGATTTGGCGGAGACGTTTGCAAAGGGCATGATCCAGCGACTGCAAATTGCTGGCGGACTAATCAACGATCCGGAAATTATATCCATGGACGAGCCAACCGTGGGGCCTGACCCGCTTGGTGCGCATATGCTTCGGAATATCATTCGCAAACTGAGAGCAGAAGGAAAGACGGTGTTGCTCACAACCAACTATTTTCCTGAGGCCGGGGATCTATGCAATAGGAAGAAAAACAATAATCCGGACCCGTCTCCAACAGGAAACGGGTCCGGATTATATGGGTTTGGTGCGCGAGGCGGGACTTGAACCTCCGACCTCCGGGTTATGAGGGGCATTTTGAATATTTTAGGCACCCAAGTTGATAGAATTATGTAGAACCAGTCGGCTTTTTTGCATATTTTCAAACAGAAAAAGGATCAATAGTCCTAATTCAACGCAGTTTGCTTGTTATAAAAATCGTTGATTTCCAGCGGTTTGTTAGAAAGGCGGTTAGAAGTGTATAATATACATTTCTGCCAATTTCAACCATTTCTCTTGTAACCAGCAGTAGCTCAATTTGAGTTTATTTTTTCTTAAATCTCTTTTAGTGATTTCTCAAAATCAGAAAACACCTCAAAAATGATGGTGTAAATTAGGCCTCCAATTTTATGCGATTCGCACCCCTCTGAAAAGATGGTACGGTAGAAATTTCTGTTTTTGTCAATCTCACCCACATCGTACACATCAACATCTTCCCCGATCAGAGGGTAGAGCGCATCTGTGATACAGAGCACATTTGTAGTCTCAAACTACGGTCCACCAATGACAACCAAATCAATATCAGATTGGGCGGTTGACTCCTGGCGGGCATAAGAGCCAAACAACACAGATTGCTCCGCATGATATTTTTTAGTAAGAGAAGAACTGAATAAATCAATTCTTCCCTGCTATAAATCTTTTCTCTCACTATTGGTCCCTCTTCGGCGAGGGTTTTAGTATAGCCCTACAAATTTTGTTCAGTATAGCATAGAAATTAGAATAATACAACGAGCGCCATTGAACATCAGGAGCCAATCAAGTCCTATAGTCCTGTGATAATCTATAGTAATTTTTGAAAAGGGACTAACAGTCTATTAGGGACCTTAAGGGAAGGAAGTAAAACTTTCTTCCCTTGCGTATGCTTGGAAGCTGAATGCCCCCGTAAGGGGGGCATTCAGAAACTTCCAAGTAAATAAATGAGAAATTGCCAAAATATAGAAAGTTACTTTGAAGCTTTCAAAAAGACATGAAAAAGGGATTGAGGAGCTAACAAAAAGGTAAAGAATAACAAGGTACGAACTAATCTTTAATAGAAATATTGCATATATGGTTTCCATTGAAATATAAGGAGAATCAAAAAATGGCTACTATTAAATATTTGAACCGAAAAGGACATTATTCTGATCCTGATTCCAGGACAGATGTTATTAAGTATATTTTTCAAAGCAACAAAGTTAAAAGTGGTTGTAAGGGTTATGCTGGTGTAAATCCTAATGATATTGTTGGAAGTATGAACCGTATCGCAAATCAGTTCAACAAAGCAAAAGGTGTACAGCTTCGGCATAGTGTTTTAGCTTTTTCAAGAAATGAAGTTTCGGACCCTTATGTAGCTGATGAAATTGCCAGAAAAATTATGTCAAGATTTGGTGATGAGTATCAAACTGTTTATACCTCTCGCAGTTCTCCAATTGTTAATAGGGCATTATATTGTTCTAACACGACGATTTATTCTCCTTTGAATAGATTTTAATTGGATGTTGGTTGTGGGGAGATTGATTTTCCCTTGCATTTTGGTATCAAAATTGTTTTGTATTTTTACTGCTTTGATGCTTAATCAACCAACATAAAATTAAATCATCTAAAAAGGGAGGCCAGAGTATGGCAAAAGAAAATGAAATCAATAGAAATGCTAAAAAAAGAGAACATGAGAATCATTCTCTGCAAGCAGAAATACGAAAACTGAGAGAACAAAATATCGACCGGCAGGGGGAATACTGGTCAGAAGAAGAACGAAATATGTTGGAAAAAATGTTCTATGAGTGCGCTGGGATCTCAGAAATGGCTGTGTTTTTTCAGCGTAGTGAGGTTGCTATTATTAATCAGTTAAATCTTATGGGGATGTTTCAGAAGGTTCGACGACCCAAGGAGAAAGAGCATGGGTGCAGATGCCCTGGCTGCGAGTTCTATGGCAACTGCGAACGCAAGTGTATATGTAAGCCCATATCATAGGCTGTTGTTGAATAATTGACACGGCGCAGGAATATGCCAAGTGCTACACCACAGCCCGAGAGGCCGCACCCTCCTATGGATGCGGCCTCCCGTTTCTGTTTTCCCTTGTTTTAGTGTCTCAGTCAGCTCTAAGAAACTCTAAGCGCCGAGAGAGAATATCAACCAGAAAGTCTTCCTGTTGCTTTCAGCATTTCTGTTGGCGAAAACAATAGCAAGCTCATCCATACCATCCAACTGTTTCTCAGACAGATCAAACACCAGCGTGCTTTCCTTGCCGGTGGTTTTGGATAGGTCAATCAGGTACATGTGTTCGCCATCAGGCGGATCAAACACAGCAATTTCCATGCCCTCCGGAATTGTATAGGTCAGGGTGAAGCGAGTATAGCCATTGTCCAGGGCCTGTATGGTCAGACTTTTGACCTGTCCGCCCACGTCCGTCAACTGATTCAGAGTCACGTTGGGTTTATTGGGCTCCCCCACTGGCTTGCCGCCTGTTTGGCGCAGGAAGTTTGTTGGGAAACTCACGAAAATGCTGTCAGTGTCCCCTGCTTTGAAGAAGATGATGGTAACTTCGTCGACGCCATCCAGTTGCTCTGCAGACAGGTCGAACTCCAGCTTGCTTTTCTCAGCCGTGGTCCCACGCGCATCTGTGTATGAGAAAGAAAGTCCGTCTGGCGGATTGAATACGGTGATTCCGAAGCCCTCCGGGACCTGATAGGCCAAGGTGAAACGGGTATAGCCGTTGTCCAGGGCCTGTGCGGTCAGGCTGCTGATATGCCCGTTTCCGTCCATACCAAACGGCACATCATATGGATCCCCCACAGGCGCGCCGTTAGTGTGGGGGATGGGATGCAGGTACGCATCCGGGATAAACCCACCAAAACTGTTCTCGTCATCGTATTTGAAGAAATTGATATAAATCCCTTCGATGCCTTTCATCTGTGCCTCAGTCAGATCGAACACCAGCTTGCTCTCCTCAGCCGTAGTCCCAGATTCATCTACAAACATGAAAGAAGACCCCTCTGGCGGATTGAACACGCTGATGTTGTAGCCCTCCGGGACCTGATAGGTCAGGGTGAAGCGGGTATAGCCATTACTCAGAGGCTGCACAGTCACACTGCTGGCCTGCCCTTCTCCTTCCATATTAATAGGCACATCATACGCCTCCCCCACTGGCAAACCATTGGTGTAGGGCATGGCGGGCAGGGACAGTTCCTTGCGCAATTCGGGCAAGGCCATGCGCGTGATGACAGCGGCGGCCTCCGCACGGGAGATATCGGCGTCAGGACGGAAAGTGCCAGCACGGTCGTTGCCACCAAGTATGCCCGCCTCGTATAACCGGAAGATTTCCTCTCTGTACGGAGCGTTAGCCGACAAATCGGGTACTGCGGCCACCTTATTGATTGCCGTCAGCTCTGCGGCAGGCAGGGCCGCAGCAAAGATGTGGGCCACCTGGGAACGGGTCGCCTTGGCGTCGTAGTTGGCAAATTCGCCCTCTTTCAGCAGGCCGTTGGATACGCTGTAATCCACATACACCTGATACCAGGGTTTACTCTGGACCAGGTCATCCTTGCCCTTCGTATATATGCAGTGCAGCCTAGCGGCCATGGCGATGGCCTCGGCAATCGTGATACCGCTGTCTGGGGCAAACGCCGTACTGCTCCTACCCCGCATGAAGCCCAACTCATATGCGGCAGCTATGTTATCCTTATACCAAGCGCCTGTTGATACATCCCGGAATATACTGTCCGTGTAATTTCCATTCCGCTGGAAGTGGTCCATACTGCCATCCGCCGCAAAAGCGTATGTCGGCAGCAACGCGATGAGAAGTAATGTAACAATCAAAACTGCCAGGGATTTTCGCATAAGAACATACCTCCTATTTTTTGGAATTACTCGCTGATGATGTTGCAATGTGGTTTTTGAGACAATTATTGCCACTGTAATGTATCATTTTTATAACAGAGGCACCGCCTCCCTGTCCGTTGAAGCTACCTTGAAGCTCTCGAAAGAAAGCCAATCGTCCATGAGTCATAGGCCAACTTCTGCCTCAAAGTATCTCCTATAAATTTCCTTTTTACTATACTACCGTTTAATTTCTAAAGCAAGTGTAATTTTTTAATTGCTATTATATTTTGTGAATTGTTGGAATACTTCATAAGATAGATATGGTGATGAAAGTGAAAGACCTGTCTATTAAATTTGGAAAGCGTATCCGGC
Organism: uncultured Oscillospiraceae bacterium; assembly: GCA_947630395.1. Classification (GTDB taxonomy): domain Bacteria; phylum Bacillota; class Clostridia; order Oscillospirales; family Oscillospiraceae; genus Pelethomonas. The sequence goes on along the minus strand of CANRHK010000071.1, from coordinate 1,633 downwards.
AGTTGAGACAATCGCAAAGAATGAGTCAGGAGGAGCTTGCGTTTAAAGCGGGAATCAGCACCGCCCATTTAGGACAAATTGAACGCGCAGAGAAGAAGCCTACGCTGGAAACGATTGGGAAACTGTCCGATGCCTTGGGAATTTCGTTGAATCAATTATTTGCTTTTGAGGAGAGCAGCACCTCCTTACCGGGCGAAAGTGAAAGCGCCGTAATAGCAAAGATAAATGCGCACCTGATGAATATGGAAATTGATGAACAGAAAGATGTTTTGCGAATCATCAGGATATTTCACCGCTATACCAAGCAAAAACAGAACGATGATATGTAATTTCACAGCCCCGTCTTGACAGATTCAGGTTTTTCAACCATATATTATCTTCTTGAAGCCCGGAGCAGATATGTTCCGGGCTATCTTTTCATTTCAGGAGGATATCCGTATGGCTGAAACCTTTATTTGTTCAGAGTGTCGCCGGGAATACCCCATTGAGAACTGTACCACATTTGAGGACCGGAACTACTGCCCGGACTGTTTCCGGGAACTCACCTGCGTCTGCGATCGCTGTGGCCAGCGGGTGTTAGTTGAGGATTCCGAGAGCGACGGACATATCACCCTCTGTGAACATTGCTACAACCACCACTATGACACCTGTGCCGACTGCGGAAGGATATTGGAGCGGGACCGGCTCCATTACCTGGATGATGATGAATGTGAGGGCTACTGTGATAACTGCTACCCCAGGCACCACCAGGAAGGTCCTGGGGTAGAGAGCTACTACTACAAGCCTGAGCCTGTCTTCTATGGCAGCGGCCCCCGCTTCCTGGGGGTGGAGCTGGAAATCGACGGTGCCGGAGAATCCAACGACAACGCCAATTGCCTCATGCAGTTGACAAACCGGGACTGCGACCACATCTATATCAAGCACGACGGCTCCCTTAATGACGGCTTGGAGATTGTCACCCACCCCATGTCTCTGCACTACCACCAGACGGAAATGCCCTGGCAGGCCATTGTGGACCTGGCCCTCTCCATGGGCTATACCAGCCACAAGGCCCACACCTGCGGCCTCCATGTTCACGTCAACCGCTCCAGCCTGGGAGAGAATTACCGGCAGCAGGAGGATTCCATTGCCCGCATCCTGTTCTTTGTGGAAAACCACTGGAACGAGTTGTTGAAGTTCAGCCGCCGCACCCCGCGCCAGATGGAGAATTGGGCTGCCCGGTATGGGAGAAAGGATGAACCCAAAGAGGTGCTGGACAGCGCCAAAAACAGCCGTAAGGGTCGTTATACCTGTGTCAACCTGACCAACAGCGATACCATTGAGTTCCGAATGTTCCGGGGCACCCTCAAATACAACACCATTATCGCCACATTGCAGTTCGTTGAGCGAGTCTGTGATGTGGCGGTTGCTGTTCCGGATGCTCTTATCAAAGGAATGACATGGACAGATTTGTTTCAGGGATTCCGCATGATACGATGCCTGAGTTGGTCCAATACCTGAAGGAGCGGCGGCTGTATGTGAATGAGCCTATAGAGGCGTCTGAGGAGGTGTGAGCTATGGTGTCCTCGTCCAAATGAGGCGTGGAGCAGTTCTTTCCGTCATCGTACTTGTGATTGCACCGCCATATGACTTT
>CANRHK010000070.1 GCA_947630395.1 uncultured Oscillospiraceae bacterium | reverse complement strand
TGGGTTTGGAACTCTCAAACCGCCTCAAAAAGTTATCACTTTTTGCATTTTTAAGGCGAAAATCAAGCCCCTTACCCAAGAAAATAAGGCTCAGAACCGCTGCAGCGCAGCGGTTCTGAGCCTCGAAAAAAAGTTTGGTAGACGAAAATTTCACTTTGGTAGCATGTTCTAAACTTATGTAAACTATTTTGGTTATGGGTGGGCTATTTGCAGTCCCATAATTAAACCGTAAACTTGGTAGCTTGTGGTAGCTTGTTCATAAAAAGTTAAGGTTTGAATTTGTGTTTTCGGACAATAAAACAGGAATCTACATAAATTGCATCAGAAACCTTGCAATAAGCAAAAACTGCGGAAGTGGTTGACGTAACTACTATTCGAGTGAAAAAGTTGCGAAAACAGAGAAAAATGCATTTCTGAATTTTGACGAAAAAACGCATTTTCTATGTCAGTATATAGAAAATTTGTCGAAATGACAAGACAGATAGCTTGACTTGTTTTGGCTGGATCAGGTATCGTATTCCCTGATACCGGCGGGGCTCTGACCTTGCCGCAAAAATAGAAAGAGAGGTATCAGCCATGTCCAGAAAAGTTATCCGTACCAACATCGCCTATGACACCCAGCGCCACAGCTTCTATGTCACCTTCCGCACCAAGCCGGAGAATGGCGGGCCCACCCAGCGGACCACACGCTGTTATCACAGCCTGGAGCTGGCTATCCAGGCACTGGACAGCCACGACGCCCGCCGTATTCTGGCGAAGGGCGGCAAGGGCATCCGGGAGGTGACCCTGGGCCAGTGGCTGAGCTACTGGCTGCATCAGATGGTTCAGCCCTGCCGCACCGCCAGTACCATGCACGGCTACACCATGATTGTCCGTAACCACCTGGCCCCGGCCCTGGGGCACATCCACCTCCGGGATTTGACCGCCGCCCAAATTCAGGACTACCTCAATGAGAAGAGCACGGAGGGGCTCTGCCCCAACACGGTGCGCAAGCATCACGGCGTCCTGCACGCGGCTCTGGAGCAGGCCAGGCGCCGGGAGCTAGTGGAGCGCAATGTGGCGGACCAGGCGGTGCCGCCCGCCTCCAGCCAGCCGGAACACCACTTCTACGACTCCGAGACCATGAACAAGCTGTTCAGCATCCTGGCGGGCACCAGCATGGAGCCGGTGGTGAAGCTGGCAGGCTACCTGGGACTGCGGCGCAGTGAAATCTGCGCTCTGAAGTGGAGCAGCGTGGACAGGGAGAACAAGATCATCACCATCTCCGAGGCCCGCACCGCCGTCAACGGCCGCTCGGTGGACAAGGGCACGAAAAACAACTCCTCCGCCCGCCGCCTGGGGTACCGGGGGCTGGCGGATATGGAGGAGCTGATGGATCGGCTCTGGCAGCAGCGCCAGGAGGAGATTGCGCGCATGGGGCCGGACTATGTGGATCAGGGCTATGTGGTCTGCCACAGCGGCGGACAGCCCTACCAGGCGGACTACCTCAGTAACCGCCTCCAGCGGGTGCTGAAGAAGACGGAGTTGCCCTATGTCACCCTCCACGGCCTGCGCCACAGCTTCACCAGCATTGCCCACAGCTGCAATGTGCCCCTCTACAGCATCAGCAGGGCCCTGGGACACAGCAACACCAACACCACCACCCAGGTGTACATGCACCTCTTTGACGAGACCCACCTGACGGTGGTCCAGGAGGTGGGGAGGGCCATTGACTGTGGAACTGAGTGAGCGGGCAAAGGCACATATAGCCCGCCGTGTAGGCCCAAAGTTTTTTCAGCATGTTCCGTTTACCTCGTTTTCCAGACTTTGAATCATGCGGGAGAAGGGCGCGCATCCAGATCCCGCTGGTCGCCGTCTGATCTCCCCGGCAGGAGAGGTAGGTCAGGGTGCGGCACTGGACCGGGGTCACGTCAACCCCCTTCTCCCGCAGACGCCTGTCCGTGTAGAGCCGCTGCAAGTGGCCGCAGTAGCCGATCATCCGTCCCAGGTCGGGGCGCTCCTCCATGCCATCCGCCTCCTCCTGCAAGAAAGTTAGCGTGCTAAATATATGCCTATGATGGGGAATAGTCAAGGGCTTTTTTGAATGGTTTTTGAACCGGCTGTGAACTTTCCGTAAACTGTCGTTTGGGGTAGTTGACTTTCTGCCCGTGCCATACTATGATACAGCCAACAAAACAAATTCCATCTCTCTTTCCTCTCTTTTCGGGAAAACCGGGGCCCCAGGCCCCGGTTTTCTCGTTCTGTCAAAAAAGCAGCGCCTTGGGACGGCGCAGAAATACCGGACGGGCGGAGGCGGGGACGTCTCTGTCCGTCCGGTTCGCGTTTTGCCTTATGGCACCAGGATGTCCATGTCATCCAGGGTCAGATCCCGCTGGTAGGGGTTAAAGTGGGCGTTCACCAGCTCCAGCACCGTCTCCGGCTCCAGGGCGTAGTAGGATACGCCCTTGTAGTAGCCCGCGCCATCCCCCGGCAGGGTGTGGAAGGAGATATTGTCGCTGCCGATGGTCAACGCCTGCTCCCCCAGCCAGATCAGGTTGGAGAGGTTCAGATCCGTGTCCACGTACTCCTGGAAGATCTGCGCGAACTCCGGAATCTTGTCCAGGTTGTCCAGCTGGAGAGTCTGCTGGGCCACGGCCCTGAGGAACGCCTGCTGGGTGGCGATGCGGCCGATGTCCCGGTTGGGGTACTCGGTGCCGTCGTTGTTCTGCCGCCAGCGGACCACACCGATGGCCTCCTGGCCGGTGAGCTTGCGGGGGCCCTTGGGGATGTGAATGTACAAATCCTGATAGGGGTCGTCATAGTCCATGTTCAGGGGCACGTCAAAATCCACGCCGCCGATGGCGTCCACCAAGGAGACGAACGCCTTGAGGTTCACGGTCACATAGTGCATCACCGGGATGCCCAGCAGCCGGGAGACCTCCTCCATGGTCCGGCTGAAGCCGCCATGGTGGTAGGCGCTGTTCAGCTTCTTCACGGACCACTCCACGTCCAACAGAGTGTCCCGGGGCAGGCTGACTACGTTGATGGTCTTGTTCTCCCCGTCCAGGGCCACCAGCAGGTTGGTGTCGCTGCCGCCGTTGTCGTCATCCAGCCCCCCTACCAGGATGGTGTGGAAGTGGGGCTTCAGCGGGCTGGAGGAATCCTCCCCGCCGGGCTCCTCGGGGGAGGATGGATTTTCCAGCGTCGTGGGGGAGACCGGCGGGGGATTGTCCGACTGGACGGGCTCCCGGGAAAAGGTCTTATAAAGTCCTATCAAAGCCGTCATGACAAAGAGGACGCATACGGCGGCCACGGCAAAGCTCTGTAAGGGGGTGGTTTTGCGTTTTCTGCGGCTCATGGGTAGCAGGCACCTTCTTCTTTCGCTGTGGAAGCTCCGCGCCCACACGCGGCACATTCCGCGCCGGAGAACCGGCGCGGGGCGCGTCTGACTGGGGCGCAGTTTCCATTATAGCGCAAGAGGTTGGTCTCCGCAAGCCGCTGCCGCAATTTGTCATAATTTGTTCACTTTGTATCCGCGCTGTTACCCCCTGTCCGCCGCAGCAGCTCCTCCAGCAACTCGGCCTGCCGGGAGAGAGCCTCCAATATCTGGCCCAGCATGATCTCCGTCTGACTCCGGCGGACGGGCCGCGCCGTCTGGATGGGGTGGGCGTAGCGGCGCACCGCCGGCTCTCCGGCGCTCCCGTTTCCCTGCCGGGCGGCGGCGTGTCCGGCGGCGGACGAGGCGGTCTGGCCCGTCTGATTTTGTCTGCGGCAAGCTGTCATAGCGGTTCTCCTTCCCCAATATTATCACTCCGCGGGCTCCTGCGCCTCGCCCCGGTACTTGCGCCGGGTGGCGTTGCCGCCGCGGATGTGGCGCTCCGCCTTGTTCTCGTCCAGGACCTCCTTCACCTGCAGGTAGAGACTTCTGTTGTAAAGGGGCAAGCGCTCCTGAATGTCCTTGTGTACAGTGCTCTTGCTGATGCCGAACCGCTTGGCGGCCTCCCGCACGGTGGTGCGGTTCTCGATGATGTAGGCGGCCAGCGCACAGGCTCTCTCTTCAATGTTTCCCTTCAAGTCCCAACACTCTCCCTGTCCCGATATGCTCCATATATATGCGCCGGGAGTGGGGCTCATGTCAGAAAATGCCCGGAAAGCCGCCGCATTGGCGGGAAAAAGAGATGGGCCTGTCAAGAAAGCGGACCGCGTCCCTCCGGGGCGCGGTCCGCTTTTCTCATATGGGCGTCTGAATTAAAGCTTCAGATACGCGTCGCACTTCCGCCGGGCGGCCTCGGCCGTGCGCTCCTCGTCCACAAGGACAAGATGGCCCTCCTTGACGGTGGTGCGGCCGTGAACGACGGTGTAATCCACGGGGCCCCGGACGCCTACGGTGGCCAGGACGGAACCGGCGTCATAGCAGGCGCCCACCAGCTCCAGGCGGCGCCGGTCAATCAGGAACAGATCGCAGCATTTGCCCACGCTGAGGCTTCCGATATCCTCCCGGCCCAGCAGCCGTGCGCCACCCCCGGTGGCCATTTTCAGGATGTCGTAGCCGGAGGGAGCGCTGTGGGAGGAGTGCAACCGGTGGAGCAGATAGGCCACCCGCATCTCCTCCATCAGGCTGGATCCGTCGTTGGAGGCGGATCCGTCCACCCCCAGACCCACGGGGACGCCCAATTGCAGCATCTCCGGAACGCGGGCAACGCCGGAGGCCAGCTTCATGTTGGAGACCGGGCAGTGGCAGACGCCGGTACCCGTCCGGGCCAGCACCCCCAGTTCCTCGTCATTGAAGTGGATGCCATGGGCGTACCAGACGTCGGGACCGGTCCAGCCCAGGGCATCCATGAACGCCAGGGGGCGCATGTGCTCCCGCTCCAGCATATAGGCCTCCTCGTCCTTTGTCTCACACAGGTGGGTGTGGAGGCGGACATGGTACTGCCGGGCCAGGAGGGCGCTCTGCCGCAGCAGCTCCGCAGACACGGAGAAGGGGGAGCACGGGGCCAGGACCACCTGCCGCATGGATCCGAAGGATCCGTCGTGATAGGTCTCAATCAGCCGGGCGGAGTCCCGCATGATCTCGTCCACCGTCTGCACCACGGAGTCCGGAGGCAGTCCGCCGTCCTTCACGCTCAGATCCATGCTGCCCCGGGAGCAGACCATGCGGATACCCAGCGCGGAGGCCGCCTCAAGCTGCGCGCCGATGAGGTCGCCGGCGCCGGCGGGAAATACGTAGTGGTGGTCAAAGCAGGTGGTGCAGCCGTGCTTCATCAGCTCCCCCATGCCCGTGAGAGAGGAGAGGCGGACAACCTCGCTGTCCAGGTTCTTCCAGATCTCGTAGAGGGTCTTCAGCCAGTCAAAGAGTTCCATATTCTGCACCTGGGGCAGGTTGCGGGAGAACTGCTGGTACAGGTGGTGGTGGGTGTTGACAAGGCCGGGGTAGCAGAGCATGTTGTCGGCGCGGATGACCTCGCCGGCGGCCCTGTCCAAATGGGGACCGATGGCCCGGATGACGCCGTCCTCCGCGTAGAGGTCCACCTGCTTCAAAATCCGGTCCTGCTCGTCACAGGTCACCAGTTGAGAGATATTCTTGATCAGCAGCGTTTTCATAGGCGATAGCCCTCCCTGATCCGCGTCACGGCTATCCCAGCAGCAGCTTGTCGTCGGCCTCGTCGGATCCGGTGGCCTGGCCGAAGCGGGAGAGGAGATCCTCCACCGTCAGCTTCTTCTTGGCCTCGCCGGAGATGTCCAGGGCGATGTTGCCCTCGTACATCATGATCAGCCGGTTGCCGTGGACAATGGCGTCCTTCATATTGTGGGTGATCATTAAGGTGGTCAGGTGATCCTTGTTCACAATCCGCTCGGTGGCATCCAGCACCTTGGCCGCCGTCTTAGGGTCCAAGGCGGCGGTGTGCTCGTCTAGCAGCAGCAGCTGGGGCCGCTTGAGGGTGGCCATCAGCAGCGTCAACGCCTGGCGCTGGCCGCCGGACAAAAGGCCCACCTTGGTGGCCAGCCGGTCCTCCAGGCCCAGATCCAGGATTTTCAGCATCTCATGGTACTCCTCCCGCTCCTTCCGGGTGATGCCGGCGCGGAGGGTGCGGGATTGCCCCCGGCGGGCGGCCAGGGCCATATTCTCCTCAATCCGCATGGTGGCGGCGGTGCCCATCATGGGGTCCTGGAACACCCGGCCGATGTATTTCGCCCGCTTGTGCTCCGCCAGGTGGGTCACGTCCACGCCGCCGATGGAGATGGTGCCCTCGTCCACCGGCCAAACGCCGGCCACGGCATTTAAGAGCGTGGACTTGCCCGCGCCGTTGCCGCCGATGACGGTGACAAAGTCCCCGTCGTCCAGGTGGAGGCTGAGACCGTTCAGGGCGGTCTTCTCGTTGACCGTGCCGGGGTCGAAAGTCTTGTAGATGTTATTTACGTCAAGCATGGGCCTTGTCCCCCTTCCTGCCGGCCTTGATAAAGTACTTTCCCTTCCAGTAGGGGATGCTGAGGAACAGCGCCACCACCAGGGCGGTGAGCAGCTTCAGGTCGGTGGACTCCAGCCCCAGGCGCAGTACCAGGGTGATCACCATGTAGTAGATGATAGCGCCGATGACGCAGGAGAACAGCTTCAGGGCGAAGTTTCGGAACACCTTCCCCAGCAACACCTCACCGATGATGACGGCGGCCAAGCCGATGACGATGGCGCCCCGGCCCATGTCGACAGTGCAGCTGCCGGAGTACTGGGCCATCAGGCCCCCGGAGAGGGACACCAGACCATTGGACACCACCAGGCCCAGTACCTTGGTCATGTTGGTGTTGATACCCTGGGCCCGGGCCATGCGGCCGTTGGCGCCGGTGGCCCGGAGGGAGCAGCCCAGCTCGGTGCCGAAGAACCAGTACAGCGCCGCGATGACCAGTGCCATGACCACCGACAGCAGGAGGAGCGGGTTATCCAGCCCCAGGCTGCGGACAAACCGGGAGGACAGCAGCAGGTCATTGCGGTCCGGACTCAGCGCCAGAGACGCCTTGGTGGCGGAGGTGTCCCCGATGGCCATGATCCGCAGGTTCAGGGAGTACAGGGCCAGTTGGGTGAGAATGCCCGCCAGAATGGCGGGGATGCCGCAGGCGGTGTGGAGCAGACCGGTGGCCAGACCGGCCAGCATACCGGCCAGAACGGCCATACCCACCGCCAGCCAGGGGTTCCAGCCCAGGGTGATCAGCACGGCGCACACCGCGCCGCCGGTGGTCAGCGATCCGTCCACCGTCAGGTCGGCGATGTCTAGGATCTTATAGGTGATGTACACGCCGATGGCCATGATGCCCCAGAGCATGCCCTGCCCCACGGCGTTGGGCATTGAGTTGAGAAAGGTTTGGAAAACATTCATAAGCGGTCCCCCTGGAGTGATTTTCTCAGACAGTATAACAAAAAACAGCGGGAAAGGGAAGCCCCTTCCCCGCTGTTTTTTGTGGTAAACTTACTCCGCGATGGCAGTGTAGCCCTCGGGAATGGTGATGTCCAGCGCCTCGCAGTTGGCGGCGTTGTACAACTTGTCCAGGGTGGTGTCGAAGCCGATAGCGGTCTCAGACACGGTGGTCTTGCCGGTGAGGATGTCAACAGCCATCTGACCGGTGATCTGGCCCAGCTCATAGTAGCTGATGGACAGGGTGGCCACGCCGCAGCCGGAGCAGATGCCGCTCTCGCCGGCCACTACGGGCACCTTGGCGGGGAGCACGATGTTGGCGATGGCGTCGGTGTTGTTGGCGGCAGTGTTGTCGGTGGGGATATAGATCACGTCGCTGGCGTCAGCGGCGCTCTGGGTGACGGAGGGCAGGTCGTTCACGTCGGCGAAAGCGTAGGGGGTGCAGGTGTAGCCCATGTCCTCCAGATAGCCCTTGATGGTCTCAATCTGGAACACGGAGTTGGGTTCAGCGGAGCAGTAGAGCAGGCCCACGTTCTTGGCGTCGGGGAACAGCTCCTGAATCATGGCCGCCTGCTGGTCCAGGGGGGCCAGGTCGGAGGTGCCGGAGATGTTGCCGCCCAGCACCTTGTCCTCGGTGGTGTCCAGGTTCAGCGCCACGCCGTAGTTGGTGATGGCCGTGCCCAGGATGGGGATGGTGTCGGTGGCGGAGGCGGCGGCGGTGAGGGCGCCGGTGGCGTTAGCCAGCATCAGGTCCACGTTCTCGGAGACAAAGCCGTCCACGATGGTGGTGCAGTTAGCGCCGTCACCGCCGGCGTTCTGCTCGTCAAACTTCACGGCGTCGCCGAGGGCCTCGGTCAGGGCATCCTTGAAGCCCTGGGTGGCCAGGTCCAGCGCGGGGTGGGGGGCCAGCTGGCAGATGCCCACCAGATAGGTCTTCTCAGCGTCGCCGCCCTGCTGGCTGTCGCCGCCATTGTTGCCCTGGTTGTCGCCGTCCTGCTGGCTGTTGTTGCCACCATTGCTGCCATTGCCGCCGTTGCCGCTACTGCCGCCGCAGGCCACCAGGGCCAGCATCATAGCCAGCGCCAGGACCAGGGCCAGCAGCTTGGAAATCTTTTTCATGATCATTCCTCCATAAAATTTAGTGCTTTATCGCTTTGAACCGCCACAGCGGCGGTCCGAAAGAAAGTATAGTCTTTTTTGCCGGATATGTCAAGGAAAATTTCGTTTTTCCGACTCTTTTTGACGGAGATACGGCGGCGCGTGTGAGAGACCGCCGTGGCAGGACTTCAAAAAATCCCGCGCGGCGTCTGCCGCGCGGGGCTTGAGTGTGTCAAGGGATCAGGAGGCGGACTGCCGGGCCGCCGCCTCGGCCATGGCGGTCTCCCGCCACTTCCCGTGGCGGAAGGCCACATAGGACAGCAGCGCGCCGATGAGCCAGGAGAGCAGCAGGGACACGGACAGGGCCTCCGGCCGGCCGTGGGGCCAGCCGTCGACGCGGGTGAGCCAGGCGATGCCGTAGGCCAGGGGCACCCGGGTCACTACGGTGGTGATCATGGAGATCCACATGGGGGTCATAGTGTCGCCGGCGCCCCGCATGACGCCGCCCAGCACCTGGGTGAGGGCCATGGCGATATAGCCCGCCGCCATAATGGACATCATGCGGTTGGCCAGGGTGATCAGCTCCGCCGTTTTGGAGAACACGCCGAAGAGGTAGCGGCCGAAGACCAAGATGGCCAGGGTAATGACGCAGGAGAAGCCCACCGCCATGACGGTGCCCTGCTTGCGGCCGGAGACCACCCGGTCCAGCTTGCCCGCGCCCACGTTCTGCCCGGTGTAGACGCTCATGGCTTGGCCGAAGGAGAAGTTGGGCATCATGGCGAAGCCGTCCACCCGCATGATCATGACGTTGGCGGTGATCACCATCTCCCCCATGCTGTTGGTCAGGGACTGGACCACCAGCATTGCCACGGACATGATGGCCTGGGTAACGCCGGAGGGCACGCCAATGCGGATGATCCGCAGGGCGCTGCGCCTGGTCAGCTTCAGGGTTCCCACCGTCAGGTCGAATACCTCCCGCATAAAGAGCAGCTTCACAAAGCACAGGGCCGCGGAGATGCCCTGGGCCAGCACCGTGGCCAGGGCCACGCCGGGCACGCCCATCTGGAGGGGCCCCGCCACGAACCACACATCCATAAAGATGTTCAGCACCGTGGCCACCAGCAGGAAGCCCAGGGCGGAGAAGGAGTCCCCCATGCCCCGGAGGATGCCGGAGAGGATGTTATAAAATGTAAAGCCCGCGGCCCCCACGAAGAAAATGAGGAGGTAGTCGGTACACCAGTCGATGATGCTGGCGGGGGTCTGGAGCAGCTCCAGCAGGGGCCGGGCGATGATTGTGCCGATGGCCATAGTGGCCACGGAGGCGATAGCGCCCAGGGTGATGCAGTTGCCGATGGCCTCGCTGAGCCGCTCCCGGTCGTTGGCGCCGAAGTACTGGGAGACCACGATGCCCGCGCCGGTGGAGATACCCACGAAGAGGGCCAACAGCAGATTCAGAATGGGGGACGCGCTGCCCACGGCGGCCAGGGCGTTGTCGCCCACGTACTTGCCCACCACGATGGAGTCCACCGTGTTGTAGAGCTGCTGGGCCAGATTACCGATGAGCATGGGCACGGCGAACTCCGCCAGCCGCTGCCAAGGCGCGCCCTCCGTCATGTCCCGGGCGGAAAAAATTTGCTTGATATTCAACTTGTCAGAACCTCCCAATATCGCAGAACAGTGTTAAGCCCTGCCCGAAAAGAGCGAAAACGCCCATTTTCAGGCGGGGCTTTTCATTATATCGGATTTTTATCATATTTGCAACCAAATTGCGCCATTTTGGAATAATTTCTTTCCCTTACGGCTGCTCCCCGTCGTAGCAGGCCCGGACGCCGCCGATAAACTTGGGCCGGGTCCTGGCGCAGAGGAGAATGGCCGCGCCGATGCGGTCCAGCGTCAGCCGCACCGGCACCGCCACATCCCGGAGGTGCATGCCGATCAGGGTGCCGCCGATGTCCAGCCCCGCGTGGGCCCGGATGTGCTCCACCGCCACCGGGTGGTCGAAGTGCTCCCAGGCGGTAGTGGCGAAGGAGCCCCCCGCCTTGGGCTGGGGCCGAACGCTGACCGGATCATAGCCG
>CANRHK010000069.1 GCA_947630395.1 uncultured Oscillospiraceae bacterium | reverse complement strand
GTCCACCGGCGGCGGACAGGGAGAAAAGAGTTTATCCAATTTTTATTCCGCCCGGGGAAGGACGGACTTACACCTTCACCTTCACGACCACCTTGCGCACGAACTCCGGCTCACCGGCGGCGCAGCGGGGCTTGTGGGCGTCCTCGGGGGCCACGATGATCAGATCGCCGGGCAGCAGCAGGACAGTGCCGCTGAGGGCGGGCTCTTCATAGAACTTCACGTCGTTGTCCGGGTTGTCGCTCTTGAGCACCAGGCCCTCCCGCTTGCAGACGCCGAACTGCTCTTTGCCGGAGATGACGTACTGGATGTCAAAATAGGCGTCGTGGGTCTCAAAGGAGCCCTCGCTGGCGGGGAAGGTGTTGTACTCCTGGACGTTGGCGGTCACGCCGTCGCAGACGGGATAGCTGCCCACGGGGGTGTTGTCAAGGTCGGTCTCCGCCAGCCACTTGTAGGCGGACTGGAACTTGTCCTCCAGATAGTTGTACTTGGCAGCCAGGGAGAGAGGGGAAAAGAACATGGTTCATCGACTCCTTTCAGTGATTTGCGGGTAATTACTTCTTCTCCTCTTCCTGCATGTTGTCCAGCACGCAGGCGGAGGAGATATCGGTGACGTTCATGTCGCCAGCGGCCAGCTGCTGGATCTGGGCCCAGATCTGCTCGTCCACCACAATGCCCTGCTCCAGATTCCTCTGGCGGGTGGCGGCGGTGCGCTCGCCGGGGCAGGTGACATGTCCGCCGGGGCGGTCCGGCTCGGTGGCGTCGGCGGCGGCCACACGGTCGTCCAGCTTGGCCTGGATCTCCTCCTCTTCACCGAAGAGATAGGGATCATAGGCGATGAAGATCTGGCAGCAGCCGGTGCAGCTGCCCCGGGCCTCCCGGTCCAGCTCTACGCCGCTCTTGCCGTTGGCCATGGCGGCGGCGGCCAGATCCAGGGCGATGGCCATGCCGGATCCCTTCCAGTAGCCGGTGGGCAGAATGCGGCCGGTGGCCTCAATGGCGCCGGGGTCGGAGGTCAGGTTGCCGTCCTGGTCAAAGCCGCCGGGGAAGGGCAGCTGCTTGCCCGCCAGACGGGTGACGCCCAGCTTGCCGTAGGAGTACTGGCTCATGGCCATATCCAGCACGATGGGGCCGCTCTTGCGGGGGATAGCGATGCAGAAGGGGTTGTTGCCCACGCCGGGCTTCTTGGAGCCCCACATGGGCATGCAGCTCTCGGTGTTGGTCCAGCTGATGCCGATGAAACCCGCCCGGGCGGCCTGCCAGGCGTAGTAGCCGCCCCGCATCCAGTGGGTGGTGTTGCGCAGGGCCACGCAGCCGATGCCGTGCTCCTTGGCCAGGGCCACGGCCCTGTCCATGCAGTAGGCGGCGTTGAGGACGCCGATGCCCAGGTGGCCGTCGTAGTTCTCCACCGCGCCCTTGGCGCCCACCAGCTCTATCTCCGCATGGATGTCCACATAGCCCTTCTGCACGTACTCCGCGAAGCGGGGGACGCGGTTGAGGCCGTGGCTCTCCACGCCCTCCAGGCTGTTTTCGGTGTGGATATAGGCGCACCGGGCGGCCTTCTCCTCGGGAAGTCCCATGTGCAGGAACGCCTGCTTGGCGGTCTCCAGCACGGTATCGTAGGGAATACGGATGCTCATAGCAAGTTTCTCCTTACATATTGTTTAAAATAAAAGTCTTTTTTCGGGCGGCGGGGCGGTAAGGGCGTCCAGCAGATAGCCGTAGATCTGCTCCATGGCCTCGGGCTGTACCCACTCCGGCTTATCCTTATACCCCCCGTGCATGGTGTCGGTGACCTCCATGTCGGAGACCATCATTCTGGCCTCCGGGGGCCGGCCCAGCAGCCCGCCGCCGTGGGCGGCGATGGCGTCCAGGTACTTGACATCCCACTTGGGCAGCACCGCCATGCTCAGAACCGGCTGGCGCCGGCTGGCGAAGCAGGTTTCGTCCCCCTCGGGGATATAGCGGACGGTCCGGGCGTTGTGGGCCGCCAGCCGCTTCTTGTCCGTGAACACGGCGGCGGCCGGCTTCCTCTGCCCGCCCTTCACATACACCGCCACGGTGTCGCCGTAACCGCACATGTCCAGGTTCACTACCACGGTGAGATCCCGGGTGCGCTGGGACTCAAAGAGCTTTCCGCCCGCATGGCCCCGCTCCTCCCCGTCCAGGAAGGCGAAAGCGCAACGGATGTTCCTCCGCCGCAGCTCCACCGCCAGGGCAATCAGTACGCAGAGGGCGGCGGCGTTGTCGTTGGCCCCGGGGCTGCCGGGGAAGGCGTCGTAGTGGGCGCAGAGGAGGGGACAGGGTGTCTCGTCCTCCGCGGGTTCCGGCCACAGGCAGTAGTTCCGGGCCGGCATGGGATTTTTCTCTCCCACTGTGCCCTCCTGCACCTCCCACGTCAGGCCCTCCCGGGCCAGCACCGCCTCCAGGGCGGCGCGGCGAGCCTCCGGGTCCGGCTGGGCCAGCTCCGCCAGATGCTTCGCAATGTCCAGGGCCATCTTCTCAGCGGCAGGTGTCCAGGGCCACCTTGATGACGATCTTCCGCACCTTGGCGGGGGCGTCTGCCTGGATGGCGGGGGCGTGGACGTCCCAGGGGAAGAACATGGCGTAGCTGCCTACGGCGAACTCGATGATCCCCTCCCGCTGGTCGGGGCGGTACTTGTAGAAGCAGATGTCTCGGGGAGTGTCCAGCAGGTTCTCGTCTACCTCGTTGTCCCCCAGATCCGGGTACCAGCCCAGGCGCTCGGGGCCGCCGGCGGCCAGGAACTGCACGTCCACATACTTGCGGTGAACCTCCGGGCGGATGGTCTCCCGGGGGCCGGTGGTCACGTCCAGGACCTGGAGGATCATCCTGTCCCCGTCCAGCTCAAAGCGGCCGGTCTCTCGGGTGGCCAGCTCTTCGGCGTGGTCCTTCAGATACTGCACCGCCCGCTGGAGCGCGGCGGGCAGCAGGGTTATATCGCTCTTTTCATAGATGTTGCCGGAAATCATAGCGCTGTCTCCTTTACATGTCCTATTGCAGGCCGGTGCAGCCCCCGTCCACCTTCAGCGTGGTGCCGGTGATGAACCCGGCGCCCTCGCTGCACAGGAACAGGGCTGCGGCGGCGATATCCCGCCCCTCCCCCAGCCGGCCCATGGGGATGTGGCCCACCACCTTCCGGTAGTAGGCGGGGTCGTCCAGCTGTTTGGCGTTGATAGGGGTGCGGACAAAGGTGGGAGCGATGGCGTTGACGGTGATGCCGAAGCGGGCCCACTCGCAGCCCAGCTGCTGGGTGTACATGGCCACGGCCCCCTTGCTGGCGCAGTAGGCCGCGTAATTCCTGTCCGCGCACAAAAACGCCTTGGCGGAGCTGAGGTTCACAATGCGGCCCTTGCCGGCGGGGATCATCCACCGTTTGGCCGCCCCCTTGCTCACCAGGTGGGTGCCCATCATGTTCAGGTCCATCACCGCCGCGAAGCTGGCGGCGTCGTAGTCCTCGGCGGGCTTCAAAATGTTCCGGCCCGCGCTGTTGACCACCAGCAGCACCGGCCCGAAAGCGGCCTCCACCTCGTCCAGCATGGCCGCCACGCTGTCCTCCTTTGTCACGTCGCAGAAGACAGCCAGATAGCGCCGGCCCTCGCGCTCCGCCAGCGCCGCCAGTTCGGGGGCGCTGTCCGGGTGGCGGCTGCACACCGCCACGTCCACGCCGTTCTGCAAGAAAGCCTCCGCGATGGCGTGGCCCAGGCCGCTGGTGCCGCCGGTGATGAGCGCCGCGCTCCCCGCCGGGGCAAACAGATTCTTCATGGATTGGTCCACGGTGTCCTCCTTGAGTAAAGAGGCTTCCCCCGGGGGAAGCCTCTCTATTTGCTTGGGGTTACTTGCTGAACTCCGCCAGGCCCTCGATGGCGTATACGCGCACGGGGCAGGAGTCCAGGCCGATGATGGGCAGGGGGGCGAAGCTGATGAAGAAGGTGTCGGTCTTCAGCAGCTCCAGGTTCTTCAGCACCTCCAGGAAGGTGATGTTCTGGGCCATCAAAATGTCGTGGAAGGGCTTCACGTTCTCCACGCAGTCCTCAATGGACACGCCGTCGCCGAAGCCCACGCACTTGACCTTCTTGTCCGCGAACCACTGGGCGCAGTCGCCGCCCACCACCAGGCGGTGGTCGTCGGGGCCGTTGGTGGCGGGGGTGAAGGGGGGCAGCTTGTGGGGGCTGTCCAGCAGAACGGTGTCGCCCTCCTTGATCCGGCCGCCGATGGCCTTCTCCAGGTCCTCGCCGGTGATCTGGTGGTTCTCCGGCAGATCCAGCACCGCGTAGATGCCCCGGCCCACGAAGTTGGTCAGGGGCAGCTCGGCCACGCTGGGCCAGGTCTCGTCGTGGTGGTAGGGGCACTCGCAGTGGGTGCCCAGGTGGCTGGTGAGATCCATCAGGGTGTGGAAATCAGGCACGGACCCGCCGGTGTTGTAGCGCCACAGACGGCAGCGGCGGCTCTCGGTGTTGGGGTCCAGGGTCTTGGTCAGATCCACAATGCGCAGGCCGCCCATCTCATAGGCGGCGGGGGGCAGCTGCTCGGGCTTTCTCTGGGGCGCGGAGGCGACCCAATCATAGGTAACGGCAGGCATGACAGAATTCCTCCTTCAAATTAATTTCTTTGCAATCGTGGGACGGCTTACTTCTTGTCCCGGCCCTCCATGGCGTGGATCATCTGCACCAAGAAGGCGTGGCTGGGCGTGGGCACGCCGCCCTTTTGACCGGCCCGGACCACGCTGCCGCTGATGGTGTCCACCTCGCTGCGGCGGCCGTTTTTCAGGTCGGCGTAGATGCTGGTGAGGCCCTCGGGGCTGTTGTCGCAGACGGCCTTGACCTCGGCCACCTTCTCATCGTAGTCAAACTCCAGGCCGATGCCGGCGGCGGCGTCCACGGCCTCGCGGATCAGCTGCTTGCACATGGCCCAGGCATACTCGTTGGAGGAGATGTAGCCCAGAGGCACCTGGAGGGCGCCGGTGAGGGCGCTGGCGGAGACGTTGGTGAACATCTTGTTCCAGATCATCTTCTGCACGCCGTCGCTGACGTCGGCCTCCAGACCGCAGGAGGTGAAGTTGTCGGCGAAGTGCTGGAGACGGGAGGCGCTGCCCACCACGCAACCCATGTGGGTGATGCCGCTGCCGCCGTGGTTGGTAACGCCCAAGCCACCCACGCTGGCGTTGTGCTGGGTGGTGCCAATGACGATGTGCTCCTGGTCCACGAACTTGCCCAGGGTGTCCTCATGGCCGCTGCCGTTCTGGAAGGTCATGATATAGGTGTCGGGGCCGATGATCCCCCTGTTGTTGTTCAGGGCGCTCTCGCTGAACATGGCCTTGACGAAGACCACGATCAGATCCACGGACTCCATGCCCTCGGTGGAGGTAGCGGCGTGGGGATGGTAGATGGCGGAGCTGCCGTCCGGCTCCCGGACCTCCAGGCCCTCGGCGTTGATCTTGTCCACCAGCGCCTGGTACACATCCACCACGGTGACATCGTTGTTGCGGCTGAGATAGGCGCTGTACAGGCCGCCCATGGCACCGGCGCCCAAGACTGCGATTTTCATAGGGCATCTCTCCTTTAACTTTAACAAAATTTGGATAGTCAGGCTTCCGTATGCGGTGCGGGGATTTCCTTTCTTGGCTGGGATTAGTATACGACACTTGGCAGAAAAATGCAACACCGGCTTGTCCGCCAAAAATAGGCGGGGTTTATTGTGCAGGTTGCATAATCCGCCAGCTTCCCCAGCTGAAAAACGAGAAAAACATCAGTAAAATTACAGAAAAGCGCCTCAAAAACGCTAAAAAAATAACGCGGGGTTGTGCATTTCGCCGAATGCGTCTGTTTCTATGCGGCATGAACCAGAAAAATACCAGAGAAATAACTAAAAAAGGAGTTGCAAAAGCTCATCCGTTGTGCTATTTTATTTGCATCAGTTGATGTAGGGGGCGGCGTGCCGCCTCCGCCGAGTTCCTGGCGCAGTATCCCGTTTTGAACAATGGACTGGTTGCCAGTCTGAACGCCATCTATCAGTCCGCCCCCGAGGGCTGGGGCACCACCCTGGTCAACGTCTGCTGGGGCGCCTGGTTCGGCCGCGTGCTGATGGAGACCGGCATCGCCTCCACCCTGATCCGCAAGACCGTGGAGCTGGGCGGCGACAAGCCCATCATCACCGTGACCCTGCTGAACATCGTCACCGCCGCCATCTTCACCGCCATGACCGGCGCGGGCCCCGTCATCGCCATCGGCGTTATCGTGCTGCCCATCCTCATGTCCCTGGGCGTGCCCAAGGCCATCGCCATGTTCTCCTTCATGGAGAGCGTCGCCGCCGGTATCTATCTGAACCCCGTCAACTTTGGTCAGTACCGCGCGTTCTTCATGACGACTGACGAGATGACCGACTTCAACCTGGGCTGGTACGCCCGCAAGTGGGGCTTCGCCGCCGTCGTCATCAGCGTGATTGTCACCACCGTGCTGACCGCCATCTTCCTGAAGAAGGCCAAGAGCCACTCCTGGGCCGCCCAGACCCGCGGCACCTCCGTCCAGCAGGACGCCCCCCTCTACACCCTGATTCTCCCCATCGTCCCCGTGGTACTGAACATCGCGTTTGACTTCAGCGTCATCGGCGGCTTCGTCATCGCCGGCTTCGCCGCCCTGTTCCTCTGCGGCAAGATGAAGGGCTCCTTCACCGAGAACTGCCAGCTGGTCAACAAGCTGTACTATGACGGCGTGGTGGATACCGCCCCCCTGGTCGGCTTCCTGCTGACCCTGCCCATGTTCAACACCGTGGCCAACTACGCCTCCCCCTACTTCACCAAGGTCCTTGGCCCCGTGATGCCCAAGAGCGAGCTGGTCATCGTCATCCTCTTCGCCGTGCTGCTGGGCCTGGGCCTCTTCCGCGGCCCCATGACTCTGGTGGGCTGCGGCGCCGCCACCCTGGGCGTGCTGCGCAACGTGGTTTCCCTGTCCGTGCCCTTCATGTACTGCGTGTTCGCCATCCCCACCATCACCGTGAACATCGGCTCCTGCATCACCCAGAGCTGGGTGGCCTGGGGCCTGGCCTACACCAAGGTGGAGTCCAAGGAGTACCTGAAGCTCTCCATCCCCTGCGCTTACATCGCCGGTGTGCTGCTGTACGTGCTGACCATGATCACCATGAGCGGCCTGGGCGCCGAGTGGTTCCTGTAATTCCCGTTTTTTCCCACAGTTGTGTTGAATTCCATCGGTGCCGCCGCCCACAGGCGGCGGCACCCCTTTTCGTTTCCCATGTCCCCCACATTCATATTAGAGAAGTAAGGAGAGATTTTTTCTATGGCTGATCATCGCGCTGTACGCATGGGCATTGACGTTGGCGGCACCTACACCAAGTGCGTGGCCATGGACAATGTCACCCACGAAATCATCGGCAAGAACGAGGTAAAGACCACCCACGACGACAAGGCCGGCGTGGCCGCCGGCGTTGTGCAGAGCTTCAAGAACTGCATGGCGGAGAACGGCATCGCCCCGGAGGACGTGGTGTTCGTGGCCCACTCCACCACCCAGGCCACCAACGCCTTCATCGAGGGCGACGTGGCCCCCGTGGGCGTCATCGGCGTGGCCGGCGGCGGTCTGGAGGGCTTTTTGGCCAAGCGGCAGCTGGCTCTGAAGGATATCATTCTGGACGAGAAGGTGGGCCGGAAGATCCCCGTCTACAACACCTTCCTGAAGAAGAAGGAGCTGACCGACGCCCACATCGAGGCCGCCATCAAGGACCTGCTGGGCAAGGGCTCCAAGGTCATCGTGGCCTCCATGGCCTTCGGCGTGGACAGCATGGACGAGGAGGTCAAGATCCGCGACATGGTGGAGAAGGTGGCCGGCGTGCCCGTGTCCATGGCCTCCGACATCACCAAGCTGTACGGCCTCACCCGCCGTACCCGCACCGCCGCCATCAACGCGGCCATCCTGCCCAAGATGATGGCCACCGCCAACGCCACCGAGAGCTCCGTCCGTGAGGCCGGCGTCACGGTTCCCCTGATGATCATGCGCGGCGACGGCGGCGTCATGGAGATCAACGAGATGCGCAAGCGTCCCATTCTGACGGCTCTGTCCGGCCCCGCCGCCTCCGTCATGGGATCCCTGATGTATCTGCGCGCCTCCAACGCCATCTACTTCGAGGTGGGCGGCACCACCACCAACATCGGCGTCATCAAGAATGGCCGTCCCGGCGTGGACTACGCCCAGATCGGCGGCCATGACACCTACGTCAACTCCCTGGATGTGCGCATTCTGGGCTGCGCCGGCGGCTCCATGGTCCGTATCAACGACCACGCCGTGGAGGACGTGGGCCCCCGTTCCGCCCACATCGCCGGCTGCGAGTACGCCTGCTTCACCCCGGAGGAGGAGATCGACGCCGGCCCGCTGACCATTGAGATGCTCAGCCCCAAGCCCGGCGACCCCGCCGACTATGTGGCCATCCGCCTGGCCAGCGGCAAGCGCATCTGCTTCACCAACACCGACGCGGCCAACGTGCTGGGCCTCATTGAGCCCCAGTACTTCGCCCACGGCAACGCCAGCGCCGCCCGCAAGTGCATGAAGCCCGTGGCCGACAAGCTGGGCATCACCGTGGAGGAGCTGGCCACCCAGATCCTGGATAAGGACTTCGAGAAGGTCAACGCCTGCATCAACGCCCTGGCCGACAAGTACCAGCTGGACCACGACGCCATGCGTCTGGTCGGCTGCGGCGGCGGCGCTGCCTCGCTGGTGCCCTACTGCGCGGGCAAGATGGGCCTCCAGTACTCCATCCCGGAGAACGCCGAGGTCATCTCCTCCATCGGCGTGGCCCTGTCCATGGTCCGCGACGTGGTGGAGCGCGTCATCCCCAACCCCACCCAGGAGGACATCAAGGAGCTGA
This sequence comes from uncultured Oscillospiraceae bacterium, assembly GCA_947630395.1. Lineage (GTDB taxonomy): Bacteria > Bacillota > Clostridia > Oscillospirales > Oscillospiraceae > Pelethomonas. Next base: position 1,725 of record CANRHK010000069.1, on the reverse strand, counting down.
AGAAGGAGGCCACCGACGCCGCCATCAGCTCCGGCGCCTCTCCCGACACCGTGGAGGTCCACATCGAGATCGACAGCCAGAGCGGCAAGGTCACCGCCATCGCCACCGGCTCCACCGAGGTCAAGACCACCGACCTGCTGAAAGAGTGCGACGACGACGAGGCCCTGGCCCTGGCCACCGAGGACTTCGGCCACAAGGTCAGCGACGTGAAGCTGGTGGAGAAGACCGACAAATTCTACGTCTTCACCGGCAAGATGGGCGAGAAGAACCCCATCCGCATCGTAGACAAGAAGGGCTTCATCAAGGTCCAGTGCTCCAATGCCCAGTGCCTGAAGGTGAAAGCCAAGGACTACAAGGAGACTGTGGAGGCCATGTGGAAGGATCTGGCGGTGTTCAAGACCGATACCGTCCTCCGTCCGGACTACTTCATCTGCGTGGGTCCCCGTGTCTGCGACTACTCCGCCGTGGATCTGGAGCAGGTCCTTCTGCTGATGGATCTGGACATCATGGACCGCGAGCCCGACGAGGATCTGCTGATCGTCGGCTCCATCAACGACGTCCGCTGAGCTGCGCGGCAGCAAATCCCCATCCATTCCATGTCCGGGGCGGCGATACGCCGCCCCGGCTTTTCACAGGAGGAGCAGTATGAACAAGGAGCGCTTGAAAGAGCTGGCGCAGCCCATTCTCAAGGGGTTATTCGGCAAACAGATGCCCTATCATCTGCGGGTGAAGTCTGAGGAGGACAAGCCCGTGGTCCGGCCGGTGGGCATGATTGTGGAGGACCTCTGCCAATTGCCGGAGGAGGCCTGGGCCAAGTACGCCTTTTCCCGGGAGCCCCTCAACGGCAAGTTCACCGACGGGCAGCGGGTGGAGCTGGCGGCCAAGGCCTCGGCCTGCGGCCGGGAGTGGGCCGAGCGCCTGGCTAAGGAGCATGGCACAAGGGACACCTCCGATCTGGCCGCCCGCATGGGCATGAAGGTGGACTACCCCCTGATGCCCCAGAACGCCAGCCGGGTGCTCTTTGCGGAGTTCAAGGAGCCTGATAAGATCTATATCTACATGGACGGCGTGAAGAAGGGCAAGGTGCTCCTGGATGAGCCCGGCGTGCGGGAGGCCCTGGGGGCCAACTTCAACATCTCCCGGCTGCTGCTGGGCCACGAGCTGTTCCACCGGGTGGAGATGCAGGAGAAGGACTTGTGGACCAACACCTACCAGCTGGATCTATGGCACATCGGGCCCGTCCACAACCGCTCCAAGGTCTTCGTTCTGGGGGAGATCGCGGCCATGGCCTTCACCCAGAGCCTGTGCGGCATCTCCTGGAGCCCCTACGTGATGGACGCTTTTCTGGTCTACGGCTATACCGCCGAGGCGGCCAGCGCCCTCTACGAGGAGATGATGGGCTTTGCCGGGCTGACGCCCCGCCTGCCCCAGGATCTGCTGGAGGAATAAGGGAACCGTATAAAAGCGGCCGGGACCCAAACGGGTCCCGGCCGCTTTGCTCTGTCATTTTGACGGCGCTCACCGCACCGTATGCCGCTCATAGATGCCGCCGTCCATATCCTTCCAGAAAAAGGCCCTGTTCCGCAACAGCACATAGCCCCGGGCGCTGCCCCCTCTGGGCAGGGCGGCGGATCCCGGATTCACATAGTACCACCTGCCGTGGTCGGCCCAGCCGGGGATGTGGAAGTGGCCGTGGACCAGCACTGTTCCCCTCTCCATGGTCGG
>CANRHK010000068.1 GCA_947630395.1 uncultured Oscillospiraceae bacterium | reverse complement strand
GGGAGAAGCTGGGCGGATGAATCTGTTGTGATAAGGAGAGGGCAGGCGTTCACGACTGCCCTCTCCTTATGGCGTTATTTCAAATCCTCCAGGCCCGCCTTGCAGAAGGTCTTTAGATACTGGTAGTAGGGCTCCAGGAACGTGAAGCCGTCTACCAGGGCGTCTACCAGCTCCGGTGAGCAGACCAGATCGTCAAAGGGATGGTCGCAGCCGATGGACAGGTGCTTTTTGGTGTACCAGGGGGCCAGCAGTTCCGACGGGGGCGCTTTCGACATCTTCTTGTAGTCCTCGCCCTGGACCTGGAACCGGCCGTCCTTTTTCAGGCGGCGAGCCAGCTTCTCCAGATGCTCCGGGCGCCGCTCCATGTCCTCCCGCAGGGCCTTCATGGTGGCCGGGGCGGCGTTCCAGAAGCCCACGCCATGGCTCCAGCCGTCCGGGGCTACCTCGAACCAGAACACCGGCTGCTGGGTCCACACGTCGTTCTCCGTGCGGAAGGTGAACCAGAGATGGTCCTTATAGGGCCCCCGGCCGTGGAGACGGCGGGCGTCCCGGTAGATGCGGCACACGTGGAGGTTCAGGCCCAACTTGGGGTACTTGGCCGTAAATTTGTCGTAGCTCTCCCGGCCCAGGGCCACGGTGGGCTCGTAGAGGTACTGTAAATATTCGTCCTTGTGGGCGGTGAACCACTCCCGGTTGTTGTTGAAGCGGATGCCCCACATGAATTCTAATGTCTTTTCGCTGTAGCCGGTGAACATAGGCGGAACCTCTTTCTTTCGTGTATGGGTATCATAACCCGTTTGGGAACAAAAATCAAGAGGCTGGCCGGCGGGGATTTGGCGGATATTTTTGCACTTTGCCGCTGCGCGGATGCATGACTTTTCTTGTACTGACCCGTCCAAAATGTGTTATAGCGGGTTGGCAGACCGGATAAGTTCTTTTAATAAAAATTGCATACAACATTTCTTCGCTTGCAATAGCACACATGTTTCCGCTTTTCAAATTCCTTCTGAAAGGCCGCCAGATCCTGGCCCTTGAGGGCCCGCTCCAGCAGCTGGGGCAGGAGCTCCGGATTGCAGGCGAAGACGGGAATCCCCAGCCCAGCCACCTTTTGCGCCATTTGGGCGTCATAGCAGGGCCGGCTGAACGCGTTCAGCCGGCCCTTTTTCCACGGTACAGTGCTTCACTTGAAAGCGCCCCGCGCCTATCTATCTCTGAATTTTGGAGAAACCGAAGGTGTTGACCACCGCGTCGATGGGCTCGCCCCGCTTGCACATGGGGCATTCCGAGGGGGCGTAGGAGACGTAGTCGGGGATGGTGCCGGTGTCAAAGAGGGAGATGACGGGCAGTCCGCCCAGGTCGTGGACCGCCGCGTATATGGAGGCCACGCACACCACCCGGCCGCCGTAGTACTCCACGCTGCGCTTGCCCTGGAGGGCCGTGGCGCCGGTGCTGAGGGAGCAGGTGAGAATGAGGACGTTTTTGTTCTCCAGCATGAACCGGGCGTTGTCGCGGAAGATGAGCTCGCCCCTGCTGTCCAGCTCGCCCTTGACGATGTACATGTTGTCCCCCTCGTTGACGGAGAGGCGTCCGGCGCTGGTCAGCTCCTTGGCCAGGCACGCGCCCACCACGCTGGTGCCGTCCATGCAGAGGATGGAGTCCACCATAAAGCGCCCCCGCAGCTTGTCGGCCAATCTGCGGGCCACCGTCTCGCCGCCCCTGAGGCTGTACTTCTGGGCGGTCACATCAATGAAGTAGTTGATATGGCTGTGCTGGGTGGCAAAATGCCCCTTGGCCGCCAGCAGCGGCATGCCGTCGATGTTAAGAAGGGGAAAGAACTTGGGTTCCATAGCTGATGCCTCCTTATTCAATCTGTCGCTCAGGGCCGCGCCATATCCCCGTATCTCCCGGGCTGAGGGCAGCCCTGCTTGGATGACATGATTATAGCAGTCCTGACAACATTTGGCAATAGGCAATTTAAAGAGAAAAAGTGTATCTTTGGCCGCGCCGCCAAGCCCCCGCCCCGGCAAAAAACCTGTTTGCAGGCCGTCGCCGGAGGGAGTATAATAGGGTATTCTTTCAAGCTCTCCGGGAGGGACCCGCATGAAAAAGCAGCTTATCTCCCTCGCGCTGGCCCGGTTCCTTCCCCGGAGGTTCGCCTATTGCAGCTTCACCAGCTCCCGGCCCGCCAGATAGGTGATGAGCCTGCGCCGGGTGACGATGCCGCAGAGGACGTTCCGCGCGTCCACGATGGGCACGAAGTTCTGCTTCAGAACAGCGTCGATGACCTCGTCCTCCTCCGCGGTGATGGGCAGGGCGGGGCAGAAGTCCTTCCGGAGAATGTCGCCGATGCGCTGGCGCTCCAGGGTCCGCTTGTCCGTGGTGCCGCAGGCCATGACACAGCGCAGAAAATCCCCCTCCGTCACACAGCCTATGTACTCGCCCTTCTCGTCCAGCACCGGCAGGGCCGTATAGCCGTGGCTGGCCAGGCTCTCCAGCCCCTGCCGGACGCTCTGCTTCTCCCTGAGAAACACGGTGAAGTATTTGGGGATCATGATCTTTGCCAGATTCACAGGCAGTACCTCCATCAATGTCGCCGCTTGCTCGCTGGCGGCGGAACGCCGCCGCTTCCTCTTGTCAAGACTCATTGTACCATACGCGGAGCGCCCGATCTTCAACAAAGTGTGAATTACCGAAAAGAAAAAAATGCCGGGTCCCCGGAAGATTCCGGGGGCCCGACGTGTCTCTGTGTTTCTTATGTGCCCCGGCCAAGCTCCTGCCCCATCCGCACCGGGGTCTCCGCGCCCCGCGCCGTGGCCTCGTACAGCGCCTCCGGCAGGCGGGCGGCCCCCTCCCGCAGCAGCAGAATCACCGTGCTGCCGCCGTAGAGGAACATGCCCTTCTCCTCGCCCCGCCTCACGGGGCCGCTTTTGGGGTAGTTGCGGATTTTCCCCACCAGCATGGCCCCCACCTCCATCTGCACCACCTTGCCGAAATGTTCCGTCTCTATGACGGTGTACTCCCGGCAGTTCTCCGTGAACACAGAAAATTGCGCCAGGGCGATGGGCCGCACCGTGTGGAGCTTTCCCGGCAGGCGCACCGTGGGGCCCGGAACACCGCTGTCCACGTAGCAGTAGCGGTGGTAGTGGTGCACGCAGAGGCGGAACACCAGGCAGAGGCCGTTTTCGTAGTCCGCCGCCGCCCCGTCCCCGCCCAGGAGGGAGGAGATGGTATACCGGCTCTGCTTCACCGGGATGACCGTGTCCCCCCGGATGGGGTACACGCTGAGAAGCCCGTCGCAGGGAGCGATAAGGGCGTTGGAGCCGGCGGCCACGGGCCGCCGGTTCTCCCGGATTCTCCGGGAGAAAAAGGCATTGAAGCTGGGATAGTCCACGGCCTCGTACTCCGTCAGGTCAATGCCGTTCCGCCGGACGAAGGAGGCAATGAGGGGCCTTGACACCCGGGAGTCCAGAAAAACGCCGCACAGGCGGGACACCCAGGGCATACACAGCAGCTTCAAGCACACCCGTCCCGGGACGGTGCCGTAGAGAAAGCGCAGGCCGGCGCTCTCCTTCGGCGCGCTCTCCGTCCCCGTCAGCATTTCAGTACGACCCCAATGAGCATCAGCAGAAACTCCACCGCGCCGATGCCCACCATGATCAGCACACCCCTCCAGCCCGGCTTCCGGATCCGGATGGGGGAGAGGAAGGCCACGCCGCAGAAGACGGCGCTGGCGAAGTACACAGGCGTCACGTCGGTGGGAATGACGTACTGGAGCAGCATGATAAAGGGGAAGATCAGGGCCGTGGAGGTCACCGGCAGGCCGGTGAAGTGAGTCCTGGGCCCGTCCTCTGCTTTCTGGCGCTCCTCCTCCGTCACGTTGAAGTAGGCCAGGCGGATCATGGCCGCCAGGATGTACAAAATCAGGATGACCGACAGGCCCATCTCCAGCCGCTTCCGCCAGGGGAGCCCACAGCGGTTTCCGAAGAGGACCATCAGCGCCGACCAGCGGAGCATGGCGATGCCGATGCAGGCCGGCAGCACGCCGAAGGCCACTAGGTCGGACAGGGAATCGATCTGAATCCCAAAGCTGCACTCCGCCGGCGTGCGGTCCTTCTTGGTGCGGGCCACCTTGCCGTCAAAGGCATCGCACAGCCCGGAGAACAGAAGGAAGAACGCCCCGATATAGGGGTGCCCCGGGCCGCTGAGGGACACCAGAATCCCACTGCTGGCGGAGATCAGGGACAGGTAGGTCAGTACCACGGTATAGTCGTAAAAGCCAATCATAGGCGCTTCTCCCGCTTTCTCAGAAGCCAGTAGGTAACGAGTGTGGTAACGCCGCAGAGGGCGATGCACACGTAGAAGGACAGGCCCCGGCTCAGCAGTTCAAAGGCCACCGCCGCCTGCCGGGACATGACGTTGCCGAAGCCATCCAGCATGATATAGTCGCTGACGCCCATGGCGCCGGGGATGGGCACGGTGTTGGAGCCGATGACCGCGCAGCACTGCACCGCCCAGATCTCCGCCGCCCTGCCCAGCCCCCCGCCGGAGGCCAGCAGCGCGAAGAATGACACGGAGATAACGGAGGCCCGCTGGAGCAGGTTGCAGAGGAAGCACTTGACCACCGCCGCCCGGTGCCCCCGGATCATCCGGGCGCAGGCGGCGTACTCCTCCATATACTGCGCCAGCTTCTGGCGCTTCTCCTCCTCACGCTTCAAAAGCCGGATCCGGCACAGGAAGTGGAGCGCCTTGCCGCAGAGGCGGTGGAGCAGCTTCCCCTTTGTCAGAAGCAGCAGGAACAGCACGGCCAGCGACACCTGGACCGCGTAGCCCAGGACAATGAGCGCCCTGGACAGCGCCCCAAAGGCGAGAAACACATCGGGCCTTACCAGCAGCACCGCCGTCCCCAACACCAGAATGGAGGCGGTGTACATGGTGAGGTTGAGAATCAGCATGATGGTGACCGCCGCGCCGGGGACGCCGTCCCTGATCATGAAGTAGGCGCAGGCGGGCTGGCCGCCGGTGGCGGAGGGGGTAATAGCGGAGAAATAGAGGTCCGCAGCGGAGTAGACGATGCCCCGCCGCCGGGGAACGGCGTACCCGAAGGCCCGGCAGAGGTGGACCAGCGCCTCCCCCTCAAAGACGATGAAGCCCAGCATGCTGCAAACCGCCGCCGCCAGCCAGGGCTTGGAGGCGGAACGCACGTAGGCCCGGAACGCCTCCGGGGAGAAGTTCCTGCTCTGTCCTACCACGGCCCACACGGTGGCGGCGGCAATGACCAGAAACAGCAGGGACCAGAGCAGCTGCTTTGCGGATGTTCGCTGGGGTTCGGGCTTTTTCATGGGCACTCTCCAAAGGAATATTTCATGATATTTCAGGCGGATCCAGCCGCCAGACATGGCGGACGGCCTCCGTCCGCCATGCGATCTGCTGCCCGATCTCCGCCGCCAGGATGCCGCCGATGATATCGACGGCCACGTGCTGCTTCACCAGCACCGTGGAGGCAAAGACCAGCAGACCGAAGAAAAAGCTGAAGTACCGGTACCAGGGGCCCAGCTTTTTCATATGCAGGGCGCCCCGGAAGCAGACCCAGCTCTCCAGGCAGTGGATGGAGGGAAACAGATTGTCCGCCGCGTCCAGCCGGTAGATAAGCCACATGATGGCGTTGAAAAAGCCGTCCGGGACCACCTCCGGCCGGGACATGGTGGTGGGAATCACCAGAAAGCAGACCATGCAGAGGAGCTTGGCGATGATCTCCCCGAACAGCACCCGGCGGCACACCTCCCGGCTCTCCCGGGCGATGAGGACAAAGCCCACTACCCACTGGAGATAGGCCAGCACGTAGATGACTGAGAAGGCCGGCACAAAGGGAATGGCCGCGTCCAGGGGGAGGGAGAGGTCGTAGTGGGGCAGCTGCTGGGAGATGGGGCGGGTGAGATAGTAGGTGAGAAAGCCGCACCCCGCCATGGCCAGCAGGGGGACGCGGGAGTAGGGTGGCAGGAGCCAATCAAAGGCCTTTTTCGTATCCATCGGCTGATTTCCTGGGAAAAGAGGGAATGGCCCGGCGGAAGGCGTCCGCCGGGGTCAGAAACAGTGTACCATACATTTCCGTCATACGCAAGCAAAAACGCGAACCATAAGAAAATTTTATCCAGATCGCCCGCCTCAGTCCCCCCGGAGGATATCCGCCAGATTCTTGGCCCGGCTGTGCTCAATGGGCTGCCAGGAGACCTTCTTGAAGAGAGCGATCAGGGACAGGGGCATATAGGTCATGGTGAAGAGGGGAAAGGTGAAGGTGTAGGCCAACTTCTTCCACCAGGCGGTGTGGATGCGCCGCCACTCGGTGACGGTGGTGATGAGCCCGGAGAGGTAGAGGGCGGCGTAGAAGCTAAACATGGTGGACAGGAAGGACCCCAGCACCGCCAGGAGATTTCCCTCCAGCATCACGGTCATCACCGCGGCGGCGCCGTTAACCAGGCAGCTGAGGAAGGTGACGATGATGGCGGGCATGATGTTCATGCACATGTCGTAGCAGGAGAAGCTGCCCGCGCCGATGCCCCCCAGCAGCCGGAGGCCGTAGCGGCGGAACACCTGGAGATAGCCCTTGGACCACCGCAGCCGCTGCCGCCAGGATTGGCTGAACTTCACCGGCTGCTCGTCGTAGAGCACCGCTCCGGGGCAGTAGGCCACCCGGCGGCCCCGGAGAATGCTGTCCACAGAGAACTCAATGTCCTCCGTCAGGGTGAAGTAGTTCCAGCCGCCGCACTCGGCCAGTACCTCCCGGCTGAAGAGAAAGCCGGTGCCGGAGACGGTGCAGCTGGCGCCCAGCAGCATCCTGGGCCGGTTCAGGTACTGGGCCTCCCGGAGGAACCACAGGCTGTAGCCGGCGGAGATCCAGTTGTCGCCGTAGTTCTTGGAGTTGCGGTAGCTGGTGATGATGGCGTGCCCGTTGGAGAAGGTTCGGTTCATCTCCTCCATGTAGGTGGGGGAGAGGACGTTGTCCGCGTCAAAGACAAAATAGCCGTCAAAGGGGCTGTCCGGGTAATCCGCCGCAATGCGCCGGAGAAGCTCGTTGAGGGCGTAGCCCTTGCCCACCCGGACGGTGCTGAAGCGCTCATAGACCACCGCACCGGCGGCGCGGGCCAGGGCGGCGGTGCTGTCGGTGCAGTTGTCCGCCATGACAAAGATGGTGATCAGGGAGCCGTCATAGGTCTGGGCATGGATGCTGTCAATGAGCTGGGTGATGACCCGCTCCTCGTTCCTGGCGGAGATGAGGACGGCATAGGTGTGCTTTTCCTCGGGCCGGTGGGGCTTGGGGCGGATAAGCAGGGGGATCAGGATATAGAGAAACTGGTATGAGTAGCAGGCGAAAAAGAACGCCGCCACCACCCGGTTAAACAGCTCGAGCTTTTCCATGGCGTCTCTCCGTACGTGTAAGATTGCCCGGCCCTGGCCGGGGCAGAGCTATGATAGCACAGAGAGAATGGAGAAAAAAGGCGCTTCAACAAATCTTAAGAAAGAAACAAGAAAACCTTACAACTTCCTGGAGAAATCCCGGAGGGCAAAAAACCGCCCCCCGCGGGCGGTTCCCGCCGCTGAGAGGCCCCGGCGGGGCTCACAGGGTCCCACGCTCCACCAGCTCCATCTCCAGGATGATCCGGCGGGTCTGCTCCGCGCCGCCCAGCACGTCCATGAGAATCCGGGCGGACAGGAGGGCGGAGGTGGAGATCATGGTGTCCAGGGAGGTGAGTTGGGGGCGGCAGGCCTCGCACTGGATGGAGTTGTCCTCGCCGATGACGGACACGTCCTCCGGCACCCGGCGGCCGCTGTCCTGGATGGCGTGCATGATGCCGATAGCGATGCCGTCCTGGGCGCAGATAACGCCGTCCAGATCCGGGCACTCCTCCAGCAGCCGGATACCGAAGCGGTGGCCCCCGGCCACGCTGGGCTCCACGCCGGTGTAGACCCGGCCGGTGAGCGCCGGATGGCGGGCCACCTCCTCCTCAAAGAAGCGCCGGATGGGTATCTCACTGGCCCGGTTCTTGTCGATGACCAGCACCAGATTGCGGCGGCCCCGGGCCGCCATGCGCTGTACGCACACCTGGAAGCCCTTCTCCTCGCTGGCGCCCACGCAGTAGACGTTGTCCCTGGCGGGCCGTGAGGTCTGGAAGGCCAGCACCACCGGGAAGTCCGGGTCGTACCGCTCCAGCTCCGCCGACAGAGTCTTGTGGTCACGGAAGGTGTGGCCCATCAGCAATGCCCCCTCCACCCGCCGCTTCATCAGCTCGGACAGGCCGCTGGCGATGGCGTCCGGTCCGCTGCCGGTGCACTTGATGAAGCAGAAGTAGCTCCTGTTCATCAGCTCGTTGGCGATTCTGGCAATGCACTCGTTCTGCCGCCGGGAGGACAGATCGTCCGTGAGGATACCGATGGTGTGGTTGGTCTGGGTCACCAGGCTGCGGGCGTTCTCGTCGGGCTCGTAGCCGTACTCCCGGAGCAGTTTCTCGATCATGGCCCGCTTCTCGGCGCCCACGCCGGGTTTTCCGTTCACCACCCGGGAGACCGTGCTGGCCGACACACCCGCCAGCTTGGCAATGTCATAGATTGTCATAGGATACCTCCCGCTGCTGTTCGTGCCTTTCTGGAAACATTATACAGGGAAAGGCGGCAGCCGTCAATAGGCGGCCCGCCGGGGAGGCGGCCTGCCGTCCCTGGTGGAATACTTTACAATTTCTTCATACTTTTTTGCAGGATATACCTTGACAGATAAGGTATATCCTGCTATGATTACCTTACCACACGGGGCGGCGGACAGCCGCCGGAAAGGAGTGTTTCGATTGTCCATCTCAGCGGATACCCTGCGGGGACACACGGATACCATTATCCTGACCCAGCTCATGCGGGGGGACAACTATGGCTACGAGATCAACAAGACCATCCAGCAGCGCACCGGCGGGAAGTACGGCTTCAAGGAGGCCACCCTCTACACCGCCTTCAAGCGGCTGGAGGCGGCGGGGCTCATCACCTCCTACTGGGGGGAGGACGGGCCCGGGGCCCGGCGGCGGTACTATTCCATCACCGACGACGGCCGGGAGACGTGGGAGAAGAACTGCCGGGAGTGGCAGGACACCAGGGCGCTTTTGGACGCCCTCATCAGCTTTGAGGAGGAGTGATACAGACCATGGAGCGTATCAGGACGAAATTCATCATCGCGGTGACGGGCCGTCTGGCCGCTGCCGCGGATACCAACGCGAAGACCGACCTCATTGAGGAGCTCAGCGACAACCTGTACCAGCGCTACCTGGACATGATTGCCCAGGGCGTGGGCGAGGAGGAGGCCTACCAACGGGCCCTGGACGACCTGGGGGACGTGGACGAGCTGCTGGCCTACCTCCAGAGCCTGGGTCCCGACGGGGAGATTCCCCCCAGCCAGGGTCCGGAGGAGCGGACCAGAACCACGGCCGACGACATTCTCCACGGCCTGGAGGGCTTTTTGCGGGAGACCGTCAGCCAGGCGGAGGACGCCGTCCGTCAGGCCAGGAACATTGTCCGGGAGGTAAACGGCAAGATTAAGGAGAAGTACCCCGACGGCTTCAAGGGCAGGGTCTCCATCCACGTGGACGGCGACGAGGCGCCCCGGGAGGGCCAGGAGGGTGAGAAGGGCTGGACCTTCACCGCCGGGTACAACAAGGACCGGGGTGGCTTCTTCTGCGGCGACCGGCAGAGCCGCCGGGTGGAGGGCACCGTGTTCCCCTCCGCCGCTCTCAAGACCATTGATGTGGGGGTCGTCAACGGCGACGTGACCATCCGCCTGGACGACGACCCCGGGGCCGACGTGGTTCTGGAGACGGAGTCGGAGAACCTGGAGGTGCGCCTCAGCGACGACGGCGAGGTGCTGACCATCCGCCAGGGCAACACCGCCAGTTCCTCCTTCTTCTTCGGCCGGGGCCTGGCCGCGGCGGATGTGGATCTGACCATTCCCCGGCGGGCTTGGGAGTCCATTCGGGTGGAAACCGCCAACGGCGACGTGCAGATGGAGGAGGGCCTCCAGGCCAGGACGATGAAGGTGAGCACCGCCAGCGGGGACGCGGATTTAAGCGGCACGGTCTGCGACCAGCTCTCCTTCAAGTCTGCCAGCGGCGATCTGGACTGCCGTGATTTCACCGGCAGCGTCCAGGTGGAGACCGCCAGCGGCGATGTGGAGCTGAGCGGCAGCTTCGGCGCCGTCAAGGCGGCCAGCGCCAGCGGGGATATCAGCGTCTGGGGGCAGTTCTATGAGGCCCAGTGCAGCAGCATGAGCGGAGACGTGGAGGTGGAGGCCAGCGCGGCGCCGGAGAGCCTGAACCTGTCCTCCAAGTCCGGGGACGTGGAGGCGTCCATGCCCGGCGGCGCGGGCTTCACGCTCCAGTTCAGCACCGTGTCCGGGGATTTGGACAGCGATTTCCAGTTGGTGGGTCCCATCGGGGCCAAGTCCGGCGAGGCCATGTATCTGGATGGCGGCAACAGAACCTACAAAGTCTCTACCGTCAGCGGAGATATCATCCTGCGCCAGATGTTTTACGTGTAAAACGTCGTCATTGGTCAATTGAAAATTGTCTTCATTGGGTTCTCGATGTTGATTTCGGTGAGGATTCCATGCGGATGAGACTTGGCAATGCGGCTGAAAACATGA